>JBEIGW010000026.1:0-17754 GCA_040381655.1 Deltaproteobacteria bacterium | reverse complement strand
TTCCCGAAGAACTATATCGTTAACTTTGTAATCAAGTATGTGAAGAAAATGGTGCCTGCCTTCAACCTGCCGAAGGCCGTTGATTTTCGTGATGCTCTAGCGCTCGGGCAATCAAGCCGATTAAAATCCCCGAAACTGAATCACTCGGATCTCGCCTTTTTACAGTATACCGGTGGGACAACAGGTGTTTCTAAAGGTGCAGAGCTAACCCATGGGAATATCGTGTCCAACATGCTGCAAGCGCGGGAGTGGATTAAAAACGCTTTGCGTGAGGGCGAGGAAGTCATTATCACGCCGTTGCCTCTGTATCATATATTTTCTTTGACGGCGAACTTGTTAACATTTTCATCCATTGGTGGACTCAATGTTCTGATCACAAATCCACGTGATGTGCCGTCCTTTATTAAGGAGTTAAAAAAATGGCGGTTTACGACTATTACTGGCGTGAATAGCCTTTTCAATCTTCTGCTTAATCATCCCAACTTTTCGACAGTCGATTTTAGTTCGCTGAGATTGGCTCTCGGTGGAGGCATGGCCGTTCAGAGACCTGTCGCCGAGCGTTGGAAGAAAACTACGGGCATTGCTCTAATTGAGGCCTATGGTCTCACTGAGACGTCCCCGGCTGCCTGTATAAATCCTCTTACTAATAAAGAGTTTAACGGTTTCATCGGGGTGCCAATTTCCTCAACGGTTGTCTCTATTCGTAACGATGATAACACGGTCTGTAAAGTTGGTGACGTTGGCGAGATCTGTATTAGCGGCCCCCAAGTTATGCGCGGTTATTGGAAGCGACCTGAGGAAACCGCAAAAGTCATGACCCAGGATGGTTTTTTCAAAACTGGTGATTTGGGTTTTATGACGCCGGAAGGTTTTGTAAAAATTGTTGATCGTAAGAAAGATATGATTCTTGTCTCGGGTTTCAACGTCTATCCAAATGAAGTTGAGGACGTTATGATGACTCATCCAAAGGTTGCAGAGTGTGCTGCGATTGGTGTTCCAGACGAACATTCGGGTGAGTTGGTTAAGCTTTTCGTTGTCAAAAAGGATCAAAGTTTGACGGAAGAAGACCTAAAAGCTTTCGCGAAAGCTAATCTAACTGGATATAAGGTGCCAAAATTTTACGAGTTCAGAAAGGATCTTCCCAAATCTAATGTTGGTAAGATTCTGCGTAAAGAGCTCCGTAAATAATAGGTGGAGTGACTTAATGCCTAAATCCCGTGAACGCTTTCACAGCGTGTCACGGGATTTGTCTCATGATAGTCCGCTAGTTAATCTTAGCCGATCTTGCGAGAACCTTGTGCGCCTTTGATACAAAGTGCAATCCATCCGTGCGCCTGCGCAGACTTGTAACTGGACGGTGATCCTGCCGCCCATTCGGACTCAGATTTGAACCTGCGAGCAAATTTTTGACAGCGTTCTAGCGTCCAAAGGGATTTCTTCTTGACGCGTGTCTGGTGAGCATGGACAACGCTTTCTTCGCCGTCGCCTTCGGCTTTTTTCTTTTCCTTCTTCTCTTTGGCTACTTCTTTATTCTCGCTCATATCGCCACTCCTTGTTTCCGGTCGATGGTTATCAACGCCGTCTGTGAGTCACGGTTTATCCGAGACCCTTCCAATTGTCGGATCTGCGACAGGGAACATGAGAAAAAAATTATTGGGAAAAGCTTAAAATAACGCCCTAAGCCCTGGTAATTTAAGAAGTTCCGCGTATACAGCGTGGACTTCGTCAGCGTTTTTTAGATGGACAGAAATAGTTATGGCTGTGTGTATTCCTGTCGCCGAGTTACGGGAGGTATGACTGAGTTCTCGGTCCTCGCCTAACGAGGCCAAGACGAGGTTAAGAGCGTCCTCAATAAAGTCGGTCCGGCTGTCGCCTATGACTTTAAAGGTAAATGAGCATGGGAAACGGTGGGTCGCCTCGATCAGTTCCAAATTTGGGAGTTGGGCGGTCATGTCGTGGGCATCCCTGTCTTATCGGGTGAGTCGACCACTTGCGTGTGGAGTTCCCTCGTGGAACGCAGCAGGCGTTATTTCCATAAATTGTGCTTTACGCTGAAGTTGTTTGATATTCAGAGCGCCACAATACGTCATCCCCGATCTTATTCCGCCCATCACGTCGAGTATCACATGGCGGACTGGACCTTTTGCTGGAACTTCAACGGCAACGCCTTCAGAGGTTTTCCACTCGGCCATTCCGCCCATAAAATCCTCCTGAGCTTCTTTAGAGGCCATGCCGCGGAAACGTTTTAATTTTGTCACGGTTCCGTCCGCATTTTGGCGGTTGAATATTTCACCGGGTGTCTCGTCAGTCCCAGCGAGCATTCCTCCCATCATGATAAAGTCTGCGCCAGCTGCAAGAGCTTTCACTGCATCGCCCGGGGTTTTGATTCCACCGTCGGCGATAATACAGCGATCAACTTTCCGACATTCCTGTAGCGCAGTAAGTTGAGGTACGCCAAAACCAGTTTTAATACGAGTTGAACACACGGAGCCGGGACCAATCCCCACTTTAATGACATCAGCACCAGCCGCTGCCAGATAGTCAGCACCGGCGTAAGTTGCGACATTGCCGGCGATGATAACAATGTTATCGCCCCACCGATCCCTTAGCTGTCTGACCGTTCGGTTTACTTCTTTGCTATGTCCATGAGCAACATCAACACAAATAATTTCTGCGCCGGCGTCGACGAGGGCTTCGGCTCTTGGCATCGACTCTTCACCGATACCGATGCTGATTCCCGTTAGCTTCGGATGTTTAAGGCGTCGGAACATCGCTACGTTTTCGTCAATACTCATGAATCTGTGAAGTATGGACATCCCACCAAAGCTCGTGATGGCGTCAGCCATGGTGACTTCTGTGACAGTGTCCATATTCGCGCTGATGATGGGGATTTCAAATTTCCGACCAGAAACGGTGACGCCGGTGGTTACATCCTGTCTAGAGCGAATGCCGTTGTAGCCAGGCACAAGCATGACATCATCAAAAGTCAAACCCCTTACATTGGACAGCATGTTCGAATGCGCCTCCCCGGCCGCAATAGTTCACCTTAAAATACCCGCAGGTTTTTATTAAAATCATCCTATTAAGTCAACGCTAAATGACAACTAAATAAATCCCAGGACGAGCGGAAGAAAAACCATTTATTTCAAATGGTTATGATGCTTTTGACGCCACTCTGCCAACGTGTGTCTAGAGCTAAGCGCTCGTGAGCTGAGGCAAGCTATAGTAACGGGATGATCTCGTCGTACATGGCCGCGTGCTTGCGGATGTTCTTATCCTCCTCGGCATACTTGCCCTCAAAAGAGAATGCGCGTCGCATGAAGCTCTCTTGTATGAAGTCAATTGATGTGCCGGAGGCGTTGTAGCTTACGATATCCCAAGCATTACCGTATGGATAACCAAACGTTTTTTTACTGATCTCGCCGATTTCCCGCAAGACTTTCATCTCGCCGCGTGAAGGGGATTTGTCGGCGTGAGTCCACGGATGGATAAGTCCGCCGATGCAGCAGTGGTATTCCATAAAAAGTTCCAGAGAAAAACCTTCCTTATGTCGCTCGCCATTGAGTAATGCGAGAAATGCCTTTGTCTCTGGTTGTGTGACAGATTTTGTGTCCGTGGATGGTAGGCCGAAGTCCCGGTTTAGATCAACGCCATTGGCATTTTCTCGCACGCCATTCATGAAGCCGTCCGGATTATAAACGGGCACCATATAGATAATTCCGCCACCTTGGAGAAACGTTCGTATGGGGCTCATCTCGCCAGATTTTCTCGCGAATTCAGTGGCTAATTGGTCAGTTATATTTAGATATTCATTGCCGTGGATGGCCTCAGTGATGACGATTGCTTTTTTAGTAGGACTTCCTTGGTTTTCCTTCATAGAGAGCTTCATCGCCAATAAGGGTTTACCGCCAGCGGATTGCCCAAAAGTGATCAGGTTGACTCTTGATGAGTATTGTTTTTGAAGGTTCACGAGATCTTTATGAATAGATGAGAACTTGGGTCTACTGATGCCGGCTTCACTGTGGACTTTTGAGTAGTTGCCGTTGTCTCTTTTCTTACAGGCAACATGAGAGGAAAGTATGCCAAACAGCAAGGTTGCATAAATCGCTTTCATAGAGTTACCTCCAGCCATTTCCAGATAATCCCTATAGTTTAATGCTGATAGCCAGAAAATTCCAGCCGCACAGGACTTTTGCCGTCTTTATGGCGTGTATAAACACCCTGGCCGTCTTCAACGACACCAATCTGCCTCAGGCCGCAAGACCAAGGAAAACTCTTGAGTAAATACTTGGCCACGGATGGTGAGCAAGTGAATAGTAATTCGAAGTCTTCGCCATCGCAAAATATAGACCTGTAGCTTGGGTCATCTGGCCTGAGTGGTGTGATTGTCGAGGAATCTAGCAGAAATTTTTTTTGACTGGCTAATGCAAGATTCGTTGCATCCGATCCTAATCCATCTGATACATCAATCATACTATGGATAGGGACGCGATCAAGAAGCCAAGTACACTCCGCAAGTCGGGGCGTGAAAGTGGCGTGACGGCCGCTTAATAGGGATCCTCCTAATGATTGACCTGTAATCATGATGGCGTCTCCCTTAAGCGCCCCTGATCGACGCACCGGACCACGCCAGTGAGGTTTACCCGTAACGCAAACGTTGATAGCGAATTTTCCAGTCCAGGAGTTGGTGTCGCCACCATCAATTCCACAGCCAAATTCCGCAGCCATATCGTGCGCCCCTTTAAGAACCCGCTCGAGCCAATGTCGCTCGGTGGCTCTTGGTACGGCGAGCGAGATAAACACGGCCGTTGGACGGCCACCCATGGCCGCAATGTCGCTAAAATTCACGGCGACGGCTTTTCGTCCGATTAATTCCGGTCTGATATTTTCTGAAAGGAAATGGGTTCCATCAAGTAGCATATCGGTGGCTATGAGCTCGGATGATCTGCTTTGATATATAACAGCGCAATCATCGCCATTTCCGATGACAGATGCTGGTGATGTTGGGATGTCGCGAAGAATCCAATTTACTAATTCAGTTTCCATTTATGGATGCCCATCCTTAAAGTCGCTAAATGGGATGAATGTTAAGATTTAAATCATCCTTTACTGAAATTGATCGTCTCTCGGGGATGAGTCCCCCCATAACAGCAGCTAATCCCCGCACGTCATCAGCGCTGAGCCCTATTCGCCGTAGATACGATATGGCCTCTGAGGACCGTCGTTTAGCAAGTTTCTGTCCATCGTCGTCTAGTAATAGAGGGTGGTGCGCAAATAATGGAACTGTTGACTTTGCGTCAATCAGATTGCGCATGGCCAATTGTCGTCCAGTGCTTGATAGTAGGTCTTGACCCCGAATAATCAGGTTTATTTGCTGCTCGAGATCGTCAATGACCACGGTAAATTGGTAGGTCCACTGGCCGAAGCGGTCCTGAACCACCACATCTCCCTGTTCCGTCAGGTTTTGGCCCATGTCTCCAAGAAACAAATCTCTGAATGGGACGGAAGATGGTGATTCTTGGGGGCCTGGTATTAGGGGCTGGTCGATTTTTAAGCGCACACACGTGTTAGGTTCGCCAAATGGGTAATTTTTAGTACGACACGTACCAGGGTAAACGAGTTCTCCGCCGTTTTGGCCAGTCGATGACTGGACGTCTTTTCGGCTGCAGCGGCACACATATACCAGGTTGCGATTCATCAATTTCTCAAGTTCTTTTTGGTATACCTGATGACGTTCTGATTGACGCCAAAGCTTCGTTGGGATGTCAAACCCAAGCCACTCGAGATCCTGGAGTAGTGATTCGTCGTACTGGGGGAGGCACCTGATGCGATCATGATCCTCAATTCGAAGGTTTATGGTGGCCCCCAGTTTCCTGGAGATGCCTTGTACGTAGATAAGATGGAGAACGTGTCCCAGGTGTAGTAGACCGGTGGGACTTGGGGCAAGACGGGTTTTAAGTTGCGCTGTGACTATGGACATATCCGCCTGATTTTACACGGTATGGCTCGTCTAAACCAGCAAGCAAAAACGCCCGTAATTCCATGGCTAAGAGGGGGCCGTGAGGCATGTGGCTACATATACGTTCAAAACTGCTTTTAATTTAGGCAGCTTGATGATATCTGTGCGCCTCTTTGGCCTGGTCTATGATATCCTCCAAGCTTCGCTCCAGTGGCTCAGAAAGAACCAATCAGGGGCGGCAGTTTGGTTAGTGAGAGCTAAGTCGTATCAATTAAAATCTGGTGAACGTGCAGTGTTAAAGAATTTGCAAAGATTGATCTTAGGTGGGTCTTGGAGCCCAAGACGCCTGTCAGCTCTTATATTCGTCATGTGTGCTTTCGTGGAAATTGTTGCTCTTGGGTCTAATGGCATCTTCAAAGGCGATGAGTCTAACCGCGGGATTTCGCCAACGGTGGAGGCGCCGTTTTCAAAAATACACGTCGGGTTTGCTAATTTGGGCCCGAAGGCCCCCAAGGCCCCGCTGGATCGTTTGCTGGAGACGGCAGACCGTTTCGTAAACAAGACAGCCGTTCCCTATGTTTTTGGGGGCAGTCAGATTGGTTCATCAAAAGCTTGTCAAGATTGCTCGGCCTGTATTAGAGCGCGCCGTCTTCCGGCCAATTCGTCGTCGGACCGATTTGAACAATGCACCGCTTGCCAGTCATGTGGCCTTGATTGTAGTAATTTTGTTAAGCACTTATTCACCGAGGCTGGATTGACTGTGAAGTTTGCAACGACGGCAACCTTAAACAGAGCTAGTGACCTTGTCCTTGAGGAAAACTTTCGCTTCATTAATATTGGCAGTGACTTGAGCGACGCGAGACCTGGCGATCTGGTGCTCAAGAAAGGTCACGTCATCATGCTTACGGATATTCAAACAGCTTTAGGGACTGTTGATTTCATTCATGCTAGTCGCGGAAGTAAGCGAACACCAGTGGGGGGAATCGAGCTTAGGCGTGGGTTCAATTTGCGCACGATACAGCGAGAGACCGTAAGAATCCTGCGTCATAAAGATCTTCTCCAGCCTAGTGACTTTGAGATCAACCTAATGTCAGTTAAGAGATTGTTGTCTAGCTTGAGACGTCCCACCACAGCAGCTAATTAGTAGGGGCAGTGAGCAACTAATGCGAGTTGGTGTGTTTGATTCTGGCTTAGGCGGCCTTTCAATTTTGGGCGCTATTCAATCTGCAGGTCCGCATCTTGAATTTGCTTATTGCTGTGACAATTTAAATTTCCCCTACGGAACCAAACCCGAAGACGATGTTGTGGTCGCCGCCACAGCTGTTGCAAAAAAATTTTCCAGAGCCACCAAACTAGATCTACTCGTTATAGCTTGTAATACAGCGAGTGTTGTGGCTTTGGAGTCTATACGTCGCGAAATTCCAATACCAGTGGTTGGGGTTGTCCCAGCGGTTAAACCAGCTGCCGCGGCTTCTAGAAATAAATTCATCGGGATTCTAGCAACGCCCGTGACCATAAAAAGACCGTATCTGGATCAGCTCGTTAAAGATCACGCTTCTGACTGTAAAGTGATTAAATGCGGTTCAAGTAAACTGGTTGCAATCGCCGAAGCTAAGATGAGAGGCACACCAGGTTCTTATCAGCCTGACCTTGACGAGATCAGAGCTGAAATCATGGATATCTCAAACGCAGCAGCACTTGGTTTAGACCAACTTGTACTTGGCTGTACTCATTTCCCGCTAATTGCGTCTGAATTGAAGCAGGTCTTGCCACCAAGCGTAAACTTTATGGACTCTGGAGAGGCAATCGCAAAAAGAGTGATTAGTTTACTCAGTGCCGACTTGTCATTGAGAGTCATGGAGCCAGCTAAACGTCCCGAAATTATGGGTTTTTGTAGTGGCGAGCCGTTCACCGTTTTTCTGCCACAGTCTTTTAAAAGTAACACTTATAAAATTGAGTTGCATAAATTGACGTGAGGCATTAATTCCCCTACAACTATTCCCCGAGTGCAGTGCCAGGATTTTTGTGGAGATGTTGATGGTCCTCCGATTTGTCATGCTATTCGTTATTTTGGTCTCAATAGTGAGCTGCCGAAATGGGGTTCCATCTGCCCTTAAAATTATTGGTGGTAGGCCGGTTGCAGACGAACACTCATGGTTGGTTCAGATAACCGACGGACCAAATGCACCGCAGGGCTATTGTGGTGGGGTGTTGATCGCTAAAAGAGTTGTACTTACCGCGGCGCATTGTGTCGAACCTCAGTACATAAATACCATGTACGTGGCGTTGGGGTTTGCTGATGGAATCAATCTCCATCTAAACAATCCGGTAAAAGTTCAGGGAGTTGTCGTTCATCCCGGATATTCTCCAAAAGGTGATGATCCTGGCCCAAACGACATCGCCTTGCTTTATCTAGCAGATTACAATGAGGGGGCGTTTGAGAGGTCTGTTGCGCCAATTCGGTTTCAGCGGGGCAGCAGTGCGCCTGTTGAGATGGTGGCAAAATATGGTCGGGCTTACGGACTGGGTAACACGTCGTCTCTCGGTTGGCTTTATGACGGTGTGGTACGTGAAGTTGATCTGCCGATTATCGACATCGGCCGTTGCTCTGAACGTTACAAGAACATCGGCAACTCTCAGATATGTGCGGGTGATATAGAGAGGGGCGGCGCTGACACCTGTCAGGGTGATAGCGGTGGTCCCTTGCTTTTTCGAGACAGTGACGGCGGATGGACTCTTGCTGGCTTGGTCAGCTTTGGAACAGGTTGCGCTCAACGATCGTATCCAGGTGTATATACAAGAGTGGCATCGTTCGAACGTTGGATAGACGAAAATGTCGAATTATTGTCCCGCCCTGCGCCGGATCATTTGGATGGTGACGCCGTTGCCGATCAATTAAAATCGCGTTGTTTGTCGCAGTTTGATTATCTACCGGTGGTGAGACAAAGCGGAAGTGATAATAGCCGTCAAACTGTGTATGCGATGAATCAAGATGTGTTTAGACTCGTGCCAACAACCAGCGAGCCAGAAGGCAAGGAGTTGGGATCTTGTGTTATTAATTATGGTCCCCACCGAATCGCCGCTCGTTGGCTCAGATCGAACGATGAACATGGGTTGCTTGGTCAGCGTGTTTTTGTTCTAGCGAAATCTGGAGACAAACTGTGGATCTCGGACCCGCAGCCTCTCATGTATTCCCAGGATCGTCTCACATGCCAAACATCGATGGGTCCTGTCGTCTTGTTGAATCAATATTCAGTCACGACGATTCAATACAAAGATGTTTTCTACGAGCTTGGCGCATCAATATCAGACCCCTCGGACAGTCAAACGACTTGGGGATGTTCGATAGGTGGTTCCTCTGTTGAGGTCTTTGAATCGCAGTCTGTTAATAGTGGTAAACTAGCTGCAAGAATTCATCATGAGTATCTTGGAACAATCGTCGCCGAACTAAACCGGGCTGATCAAGATCTACCCGTTAGATCTGAGATTAAGTGGATTGAACGGTCCAAGGGTAAACTGACGATAGAAAATAATTCGATGTCTGATATTTTTACGTGGCGTCTCGTGTGTCCACTGCCATTTCAGATTAGACTGAGAAGCGGGCTAGAGGAAACATCTGTGGAACTTGGTGATGGCGGCGGATTTGCGGTCACTGTGGATGTCGCTAAGTCAGCCGACGGAGCAATTATCTCTGGGAGTAAAGTATCACTGCCGATGACTCGTATCGACGGCGCGGATGATGACTTTATCGGTTGTCTCATTAATGACGTGGTTCAGGTCGAAAGTGGTTCTTTGAACGTGAGGCCAGCTTCACGGGCCCATGAGGCTAATGTTACCCGATCTTCCAGTCCCTGATATTTTAAAAATATATGTTGGCCAGACTATGACATTGTTGGAGTCAAAAGCGATGTCGGTCGGCTGACTTTGCTTTCGAGGGATTTGTCGATCAAGCTTTCGGCGCTGGTCGCTCCGTTTCTGAGCAAGTAAAAGTGGTCCTGCAGAGGCGCGCCATCCAAGCATGGAGAAGTCAGCTTGTTCAACTTTGTCATTCGGTAGAAAGAACGGAGAATCACCAGTCTGGACTTTAATAGCATCTGGCATGGCAGAGTATGGTCCTTGGAAATCGACAAAATATGAGTTTGCCATGAAGGCATCCCAGGGGTTTAGTATTCCAGGACTTCTCCACTCAAAATGTCCAAATAGCGGGAGTTTGCGAACACCAAGGAAGGCGAAGATTTTTGCGAAGTGACGAACGATCTTAAATGTATCAGGAATTAAAACCGCGTCTTGTTGTACATCTGCCTGCAGAGCCACCATCTTGGGGTTGAATTTTGTGTTGGTTTCCTTCGCGTGATTTTTAGCTGTTTCATAGAGCTTTTTCAGTTCGTCCTGGCGGTCACTGCCATCGAGTCTAAAAATCTTCTTAGCTGCTGCCTCCATGAGGTCGAATCGCTTATGGTCATAGCTAATATGATGCAGGATATTAAGCCCTGCTGCTTTAGCTAATTCAGTATATGCAGTTACAAATCGGTCACTATGTTGGTCCGAGGGGCTCAGAATGGAAATCTTTTTATGACCAAAGCGGACATTCGCATCAACAGCCGCTTTTGCAAGTGCTTTTTGAGTGGGGTGAGCGTAATAAATAAAATTACTGGGTGGGCTGTTGGGTGGCTCTCCGAGGATAAATGTAGGCAACATTATCTTTGGTGCCCACTGGCGTAAAATCTCAGCTTCTTTAGGTTCGCTACCACCGATAATTGCCGTAACGCGATGCTCAAAAACAAGTGACGCTAGCGCTTGTGTTACTTTTTCGTCTTTTTCGTTTGTGTCTAAGTAAATGAATGTTTTCTTCGGGTCGAGTCCTTGGGCTCGTGCGTGAGCATCGAAAGCGTCTGTGATCATACGAAGATGCGGTTGCTTGCTTAGCGGCAGAATAACGCCAATTTTACCTGAGTGGCTATTTAGGATCCTTGCAAGCATGGAGATCATGGGGCCTCGGCTGTCGGACTCCTTGCAGTGATCTATGGTAAAATCTTCGACGATCGCATAGCCGTCCGTGTTTTCCGCCTTAAGTTCTAATGCTCGCCGTTTCCAAAGGTCTTGGAGTGCTGTGATGAATCTATTGTAAAGTTTATTACAGCTCTCCTCTGGCGACATTTTTTGAGCGGTGACAGAGTTGGGAGGATTTTTTGGCTTTTCATCAGCATCTTCAGCCAGACCAGTTCGGGGGGTGGAAGTGATTAGCACAAGCGCAATTGCGCAAGATTTAAGTTTGAATATATGCATTCTATTAATGTCTGAAAACATTGCGGTAACCTCGCGAGCCCGAATTTTCAATTTTCTCAAGTGCCGACTCCGTTTCTTCCGGTAACTTGTTGCCAAAGAAGTACATCTTAGTGCCTCTGTCGATGCGATGACCATACAAAGGATGCACCTGAGCTTCTACGATACCTTCAGGCTTATCAAACGGCCTTGGAAACTTTATGGACTGGCTGGACCGAATAAATTGATCCCAGATGGGTAGTGCTATGGATGCGCCAGAGATGTTCGCCATGATGGGAGCGTGTTCATCTGTGCCGACCCAAACAATAGATACAAGGTCCGGTGTAAACCCACAGAACCAATTGTCAGCGCTGTCGTTACTAGTTCCGGTTTTTCCAGCAGCGTTCGAGGCAAGATCTGAGCTACGAGCACCCGTGCCCAGAGAAAGAACAGACCGCATCCCTTCAATCATCAGGTAGGAAAGTTGCTGATTCAGAACGCGTTTTGAGCGTTCAGTGACTTTTTGTGCCTCCCAGATAACTTTGCCGTCGGATGTGGTGATTTTCGATATTGGCGATAATTCTGTAAGAATGCCGCCTGCGGCATAAGTTCCATAGGCTCGCGCTAGATCGAGCATCGTAACATCAGAGGATCCAAGGGCAGAGCCGAATTCGTTTTTGATAGGACTTCGTATTCCCAAGGATTTAGCTCTATCGATAATTGAATCGAGGCCAAGTTTTGCAGCGATCTCGATAGTGGGGCTATTCATGCTGCGATAAAACGCGCGTAGCATAGTTGTTTCCGTCAAGTAATCGTCTTTCATGTTTTTGGGGCGGTAGTTTTCAATATTTACAGGTGATACCAAGATCACATCACTCCACTTAAATCCTTTTGCAAGTGCCTCCGTATAAACAAACGGTTTGAAAGCAGAGCCGGGTGATCGCATAGCTGTTACGGTCCGATTAAACTGAGAGGTTTTGTAGTTCCGCCCTCCAACCATAGCAAGGATATCTCCGGTTTTGGGGTCAGTAACCAGCATTGAAGCTTCAACAGTGGCATGCTTGAGTTTACCAGAATCTTTATCTTTGACTTTACCAGTGCGTTTGCTGAGGTCATTTAAGTTTGGATTGTGGGATTGAATGGATTGCTCAGCAATCTTTTGAAGAGACGAGTCAATGGTCGTGTGTATCCGAAGTCCACTTCGTATTGCATTTTTTAGGCTTGGATCAGGTAGTCGGCTCATGAAATCATGAACATAATCAATAAACCACGGAGCCATTAGAGAGTTGATGAATGTATATGGTTTGTATTGAAGAGGCTCTTTTTTGATAGTTTCGGCTTGCTGTATCGAGATTTTTTGTAGTCGACTCATGGCGGCGATAACCTGCAGTTGGCGTTTTTTCGCTCGATTTGGGTATCGGGAGGGGTTGTATCGACTCGGCGACTGAAAGAGGCCTGCTATCAAGCTGCTTTCCGCCAAGGTCAAATCGCGCGCGTTCTTGGCAAAATATCTTTTTGACGCGGCGCCAAGTCCGTATGCTCCATTGCCTAAAAACATATTATTTACATATAATTCTAGTATTTTTTCCTTGCTAAGGTGTTTTTCTGCCTTAAGTGCTAGTGCAATTTCCAAGACTTTGCGTTCAATAGTTTTATTGTTATTCAGATACTGATGTCTTATGAGCTGTTGGGTGATTGTACTTGCGCCTTGAGTAAATCGTCCGGTTTTTAGGCGGGATAAACTGGCTCTTGCAATAGCTAAAAAATCCACTCCGCTATGTTCAAAAAAATTCTTATCTTCGATGGCGACGATTGCGTCGATGAAGTGCTGCGGTATATCGTTATATGGCACAAAGATATGATATTTCTCAAAAAACTCACCGATCTTGGCTCCATGACGATCGTAGATGATTGAATTGTCGTGATAAGAGAACTCTTGTAGTTTTCTTATTTGCCCATCGTCAATCGAAAATACCCCGATGCTGTTCAGCCAGGCCATGATAACGAGAAGCGCGGTGACGCCGATTGCTGTCGAAGCTAGGAGCAGCAACTTCAAGAACTTCCAATGTCTCGATCCCGATGGCTTCACGACATCGGAAACTAGCATGGGCGGACGTGAATCTTTAAATGGCGAATTCTTTTCCAAGCGCAATTAACCTCAGTAGAATCTTGACCTTGAAATTATCGGATAAGGGTGGAATCTCCTAAAGATAGGGCGAGCGCGGGTCTTGCGAGTGGTGTGTGTAATGCCAGTGCAACCAGGCAGAACTATTGAATTTAAATACACGGATTGCTTTTATTGTAATGCGTTCGGTAAAAATGTCGATACCCAACGCGAGGTTACGGGTTTTCGCCTGAATTGGGGTTTTTATGGTTTTGCAAGTTCCAGCTAGGAAGATGAGTGGGCTGATTGTTGCGCACAATCGCAACGAAGGCATGCTGCTTAAATCTAGTTTGGTTGACTCTCTTGATAAGCATGCCGGCCATTTCGAAGTTATTGATGATGTCAAAGCTGGCTACAGTTACTACTTGCAGAATCATCCTGATATTGTGATGACCGTTGGTCTCCCTAGTGCTTACTCCGAGGCGCTCGTGATTCGTATACGGCGTGTTGATGGCGATCGTCATACAGGAATTATTGTCTTGGCGCCGGTAAGCGATAGCTTTGATCGGCTGGCAGAGGACAATTTTTTTGCCGGTGCGGACGATGTTGTTTCGGTAAATTTGAGTACAATTATTTTAAAGTCAAAGCTCATCACGGTGTTTAACTTGAAAATCGCCACCGATAATCTAAGAGCCGCAGTTCATAAACTTCATCGTCTGGCTCTTACGGACGAGCTGACCGGTCTAGCCAACATGCGTGGATTTCTTAAGAATTTCGAGTTATCAGTTGCGCAGTTGGCAGACAGAGGTTTTGCCGTTGTTATGATGGACTTGGATAAATTCAAACTTATCAACGACACGACCAATCATATGGTGGGAAGCCATATCATTAAGGGTGTTGGCCGGATACTGCGTGAAAATGCTTTGATGTCACAGTTTGACTATGCGGCTAGGTATGGCGGTGACGAGTATATATTCGTACTTCACGGTTCTGATGTTCACGAGCAAATTAATAAGGTTGATCAGATCAGGTCAGAGGTTGCAACTACCAAATTTGATTTCCAAGGACACAACCTATCAATTACTGCTAGTTTCGGTTTTTGTTGGGTTGATGGTCGTTTTAGTGGTGCGCCAGAGAATATTGTAAAAGCAGCAGACGCAATGCTTTACTTAAGCAAGGATTTGGGGCGTGATAGGGTGAGCAGCTGTCGGTTGGATGGATCGTCAGACACCCCAATTATATTGGGTCCTGCTGGCAGTAAAGTAGCGTAACACGACAGGTCATACTGTCATTCTTTTACCGCTTCGTTACCTTGATAGTCTGAGCCGACGATAGGCCATCTCTTTGGCGCTTGGCTTGAATTTTTATAATTATAATTGATCCACGGCTACCGGGTAGCGTTAACCTTATCTTGAACTGGCTTCCATCCCACATTGCAGATTTTTTGTTACTGCAGCTATTAGCTGCTTGAGCCGATAGTCCAGTGCATACAAAAGCCTCGCTCAGTCGTTCGTCTGCCCGGATGAGTAAGTCGTTGGACTCAGTCAATGCAGCATAGATACGGAAAGGCTTTGTGGGTATTGCTTGGGGCTGCTGCGGTGCAGGTGTACCTGGTGAATCTGGCGTTTGGTTTTGTGCTAGGGCAGGCACATAGCATGGAAAGTCTCGCGACGTTTTACTGACACCTGGCTTAGCAACGTACATGGCTTCCTGAGGGCAGCGAGTCGGGTCGCTGCCGGACAGGCCGCAGAAATAGGCTCCGCCAATACCTGATTTAAGTAGAGCGACATTATCAGGATGGGTCAGGTTCGTGTGAATGCTCTTTTTGTTTGATTCCTCGGTCATGCGGGATGCGACGCCGCTAATCAAACAGTTTTGCATCAGAGGTCCGCCAGAGTCACCGGGCGATACGGCGACGTTTTCGAAACGGCTGGCGTAGTTTGTGAATATGTCGGATCTTGCCGCGGTTTGAAAGCTAGTGACTTTGTTCCATCCAAATCGCTTTGAGCCATTACTTTTGTCGGAGAGTTTTTCTTCGCTATATCCGACCATGACGATTTCGTCACCGACGGATAAAGTTCCCGCATTCATCGGAAAAAAATATTTAAATGTTCCCTCTGGAAACACAACCCACCCGAGGTCGGTGCCTCGGCCTCCGGATTGTTCAAGTTTTGGATAAAGAGCTGGGACGTATAGCTCCGAGGAGCAAACATCTTTATAAATCGCATTGCTAATACAGTACTGCTTGCCAGAAATTTTGCCGGTATTTTTATCGACCTGGTCTCCCTTGTCATAGAGACAATGTGCAGCAGTTATCGCCGTGTTCGTGCTCACAGCTGTTCCGCTACAAGCTCCGCCGGAACTTGTGCCCGCTTTTTTTGTGAACGTGTGGAATACTCCTTCGACTTTATTTTGGCTACTTTGATTGATCGACTCGCCTGAGTCGATTTTTGTTCGGGATGGCGCATGTAGACTTTTACAGCCAATCGGGATGAGTATCGGACTGCAAATAAGCAGGAGGGGGAGAAGCGTGCGACTAGATTTCAGAGGGCTCAAGACCTCTGACAAGACTCTAAGAAAATCGCTTTTAGACGTGGTCATGGATTCCCCCAAACGTTTGCCAAACCTCAAAAACTTGATGCTCGACCTAAACCGGGATGACTGAAGCAAGGTCTGTACCTTGGCAAAAAGTCTATTATTTCGGATCCTTATGCGTTTTCTAGGTGTATCTTCTTTTGACACTTTTACTAAGACGGCCACGGCCTCAAGCCTTCTCTGCTTTTTAGCAGTTTATTTTTACGACTCTCAGGGAATTACGTTAATTTTAACCATGTTTGTGGCTCTAGCTTGGTTGAGGGGAATACCCGCAGTTATCACAACAGTATCGCCAGACTGGGCTAGTCCCAGTTTTTTGAGCAGTTCTGGTAGCTGTTGCAAAAGCTCGTCCGTATTGTAAAAAAGAGGATTTTGCATGCCGTAAACGCCCCAAATGAGACTCATGCGACGGGCAATTTCTGGCCGCGGGGAGATGGCTACAATAGGCGTTTTTGGGCGCCATCGTGCAATGCTTCTTGCGATGCTACCGGTCAACGTTAGCGCTATGATAACTTTTGCATTTAGTGAGTCGGCAGCTTCGCATGCAGCCCTTGCGATCGCCTCGTGGTCTTCCCATGGGGTCGTGGAATCCATGTCGTCCATAGAATATCGATCGGGACGCTTAAACGTCCAATGCTCAACCTCGCGAATGATATCTTGCATGGTCTCGACACAATCAACAGGGTACTTTCCAGAAGCGACCTCCCCTGACAACATGACGCAATCTGCACCGTCAAGAACGCCATTTGCAACGTCTGCCACTTCAGCAAGAGTTGCCTTGGGATTATCGATCATGGATTCAAGCATTTGGGTGGCAACGATCACGGGTTTGGAGTGCCTTGCGCCGGCTGCTAAGATGGTGCGCTGAAATCCGGGGACTCGCTCAACGCTACCTTCGACGCCCAGGTCGCCACGAGCTACCATGAGTCCATCCGCGATTTGCGCTATTTGATCAATTGTACTTATAGCGGAAAGCTTTTCGATTTTTGCAATGACAGGTATATCTGAACCCATGGCTTGGATCATTTTTTTTATGTCCCTGACATCCGTAGGATCTTGCACGAATGATAGAGCGACATAATCAACGCCATTTTGTATGCCGAACAAGAGGTCTTGGCTGTCTTTTTCTGTCATGGCTGGTAGAGATAGTTTTGCGTCCGGAAAATTAACGCCCTTACGCGATTTTAGAATTCCGCCTTCTTCCACCTTGACGACCACAGACTGTTTATCCATGGATTCGATGCGTAATATTAGGTTGCCGTCGTCCATCATGACCCGCTGACCAGGTGCAACATCCTTCACTAAATCTTTGTAGTCAATCGGAATGACTTTCGCAGATGTTTGTTCAACGCCAAAAACTAACGTATATGATTCGTTATTTTTGAGTTCAATAGCACCATTCAAGAGCTTTCCGCAGCGAATTTTTGGCCCCTGCAAATCTTGCAAAATGGCCACCGGATGGCCTGTTTCTTGTGAAAGGCGTCGCACCAGTTCAATGTTTTTCTTGTGCATCTGGTGATCGCCGTGACTAAAATTTAAACGTGCAACGTTTAAACCAGCGTGGATTAGTTTTCGTAGGGTGACTTCATCGGATGATGATGGGCCTAGGGTCCCGATTATTTTGCAATGCCTGATGTCTTCAGGTCCTGCGTTTTTGAAATTATTGAAACTCACCTCGGATGTCGTGGTGATATTGATCATGTGGGGACTCCTGTGGTCGCATCCGCGAGTGGCTGACCGTAAAACGGACAAGCAGTGTCGCAAAAAAATCAAGAAAAACTAATCCTTAGCATATGTTACACTTAAGCAGCGCTACCGTCAAAGCGCGAGATGT
>JBEIGW010000025.1:0-17769 GCA_040381655.1 Deltaproteobacteria bacterium | reverse complement strand
GTTTTAATAACGTTTTGTTCAATTGGATAGATTTAACGCCCAAGCTTGGAGTGACCAGTCTCGAGTTTGTTCAGGGCGGATCTGATGTGACGGGAGATCTTGGATTTAATTTCACTCTACAGAGAGCCCCCACTTTGGGTGCAGAACTCGGGATTGAAAAGAGAACGCCTTATTTTTTAGCCAGATTATGGAGCTACGGAAGTTACAGCGTAGGTATGTTGCAAGTTGATAAAAAATACAGAAGCACGAGTATTAGAGTTGGTTTTGACGTCTATCGAGATCTGTTCTCGATGGGTCCTGTTAAGTTAGCCTTACTCGGATTCGGTGCAGGGGATACCACGGTGTTTTCACGGTCGGCGAGTGATCAAGAGCTTGAGCAAGATCCAAACCTCGTCACCAACCTTAAATATCAGAGCATTTACGGTGGTGGTGGTTTGACGTTGACGTGGTGAGCTTAAAATAAAATGGCGGCCAGTGGCCGCCATTTTATAAGAGTTTCTTGAACGATTTACGGGCAGCTTACCCGACCTGAATTATACAAGATTGATCCGCCCGAATAGCGATAACAGAATCCTGATGAACGATTTAGACAAATGCCGCTACCACCTGCTCTAATTGTGCTGAAGTTAGCATTGCAATCAAGGGTATTAGATGAACTCGGCGGCGTTACACCAGATCCAGGATTGCTCGACCCGGGTGCGGCACAAGTCGTACGCCCCTGGCTGTACTGGACATTTCCGCCCGAGTATCGGTAGCAGAAACCCGAGGATCTATTTAAGCAAATTCCGCTTCCACCTTGTCGAATTTTTGAAAAGTCTCTGTTGCAGTCCACGATTTGTGCTGGCTGCGGTGCGGGATTTGGCGTCGGATTTGGATTCGCATCATCAGATCCAGGTACGTCCGGCGTCTCTGGGGTGCCTGGGGAATCTGGGGAATCTGGGGAATCTGGTCCTGCGCTTGGTGCTGGCGGCGGAGTCTCATCATCGTTAGATGCGTCTGGGTTACCAGCAGGTGCGCTTCCGGCGTCGCCTCCCGATACCGTGGTGTCGGTTGCCGTTATAGATTCAGTGCCTTGGCTAAATCCGGTCATATAGACGCCGCTAGCGGCAAGTTTTTTAAGCCAGTCTTCAATAGCAGGTGCACGAACGCTCTCGTAGTGTCCCTGATTTTGATTGTTGGAGATCTTGCTTACACTGCTGGATACGCCCTGAACGCGCTGCTTGATGATCATGGGACCACCAGAATCACCTTGCGAGTTTGTCACTCGCTCTCCCGTTCCATCTTTATTTAGCGGACTGATGAGGCCGTCAAAATCGACGCGCCCTTGGTAGTCAATTGCCGATACCTTATTATTTCCCCTTCGTTTGGTTCCGCCACTCTTTCCGTTCAAGTGATCAAATTTTCCAAAACCTATAATTGTAAGGGGATCTCCGGCTTTCGCCTGAGTCAAAGCCATGGGGATATAAAACTTAGAGGAGTCCTTCTCGAAGATAACTATAGCGATATCATGCCCAACTCCACTGTTAGGTCGATAAGTAGGGTGTGATATGACTCTTTTAGCTCTTAATCCCTTGCCAGTTCCTCTAACTACGGAAACTTTGCCTGGACTGCTATCTCCGCCTTCGATGCAATGTGCAGCGGTTAGAACAGTTCGGTCGCTGGCCCAGGTCGCCGTGCACATCGCCGATGACCCGCCTCCTAAATCATACCCAATCTGAATCACAGCAGGGAAGTCCGTATCCTTAAGGGCGCTACCATTAACTACTTTGACGCTTGAATCAGAGCTGTCGCGTGTCTTACAGGAGCCCAAACCAAAAGCAATCGAGAGGACGATGCCTGAAACCTTCAAGCTGGCAAAAAGTGAACTCTGGTGCATGAACTCCTCCCAAATGAGACAAGATACCTAGACGAGATTTAGTGGTTAATCTATGAACTCCATTGTAAATCACTCTGTTATAAAAGCCCTTATCTATCGGCAGAAACCCTACACGCCTAAAGTTTTCATAAAAAAAAGTTTAAAAACTAATAATTTTAGACAGTTAGACAGTTGGAACGCCGCGCATTTGAAAAGAATTTTTTTGCGAGAGGCCCCTCATCGCAACGGACCTCGGGTCTAGGGATCTTTTATTTAATTGATGATTTACGTCTGAGGGGGTATTTCCCCCTGTAATCACTGCGGGATTACCCCTTTTACAGTTTTTAGCGATGACCCCTGCAAATAGCAAAAAACCCATTATCTAAGAGATCAGAAGAATGTTTTTTCAGCGCGGATCAGCTAAATCGGAACGCCTCACCAAAGGATCCATTATCTAATTAGGACGAGCTTCCCATGAAACTTATTAAGACGGCTGCAGCTGTTATAAACCAAACCCCATTTGATTGGTCTGGCAATACGGCTCGGCTGACTAGTTTAATCAACGATGCCAAAGCCAACGGTGTATCACTTTTATGTCTCCCCGAGCTCTGTATTAGTGGCTACGGATGCGAGGATGCATTTTACATGCCTCATTTACCCGCCCGGGCGTTATGCGTCCTGGAGGAGTTGTTACCGACTACAAAAGGAATTGTGGCAGGCTTGGGTTTGCCATTTTTACATCGGGGTGCCTTGTTTAACGTCATCGCTGTAGCAGTTGATGGCAAGTTAGTCGCGATTGTTCCAAAGAAACTTCTGGCAGGAGACGGGGTACATTACGAGCCGCGTTGGTTTAAACCGTGGCCAGCAGGGATTGTCGAGCAAGCCGAGATATTTGGTCACGATGTTCCCATTGGTGATCTCTTTATAAACTGTGACGGTATCAAAATAGGATTTGAGATATGTGAAGAAGCCTGGGCGGCTAATAGGCCGGGTGCGAATCTGGCTAGACTTGGTGTAGACGTTGTGATGAATCCGAGTGCTAGTCATTTTGCTTTTGGTAAACGTCAGGTTCGGGAACGATTCGTTGCGGAAGGCTCTCGTGCCTTTAATGTCGCATACTTGTATGCAAATTTACTGGGCAACGAAAGTGGCCGTATTATTTTTGATGGAGGCGCTCTCATTGCGAGCGAAGGAGACATAGTCGCCTACGGCCCCCGCTTCAGTTTCAAAGACTATCAGATTACAGAAGCTGTCGTGGATGTTGAAGTTAATCGGATGATGAGGGCTAGAACTGGTTCCTTCCAGCCACTGGTTGGCGATGAGTCACAACACTGCGTCAGCGCAAAATTCGCCTGGCCAAAGATCAAAAGTAGAGCCTCAGCGGTCGCAAAAATTGGAGATTCGTGGGAGCGATCCCCAGACCTTAAAGCTGAAGAATTCACACGTGCAGTGGCGCTCGGTCTTTTTGATTTTTTAAGGAAAAGTCATTTGTCGGGTTTTACGATTTCAATATCCGGCGGCGTGGACTCCGCGGCCGTAGCGGTGCTGTCTACCGATGCGATTAGGCTGGCTGCTCAAGAGATTGGTTTAGATGGATTAAAGGCGCGTCTTAATTACATCAAGACGATCCAGTCGGCGAGCTCGATTGACGATGTAACCAGAGAATTAATTGCCACAGCATATCAGTCAACATCTAATAGTAGTGATGCAACTGAAGAAGCGGCAAGGCAGCTGGCGGAATCTCTTGGAATCGGGTATCACAAATGGAGTGTAGACCCTATGATCGACGAGTATCAGCAGGCGATCGCTCATGCCACAGGGGTCTCCTTTAATTGGAAACAGCATGACGTTGTTATGCAGAATATTCAAGCGCGGGCTCGCGGACCGGCTATTTGGATGTTAGCGAATCTGCGAAATCATCTACTGCTCGCCACATCAAATAGAAGCGAGGCTGCGGTCGGTTATGCGACCATGGATGGTGACACTTGTGGGGGGCTTTCACCACTTGCGGGGATCGATAAAGCCTATCTACTAAGATGGCTCCAATGGCGTGAGAAAAGTGCTCCTCAAGGTCTATCATCGGTGCCTCGGCTAAGTCGTGTTAACAATATACCGCCAACTGCTGAACTGCGCCCTAAGGAGTTTCAGCAAACAGATGAAGCTGACTTAATGCCTTATGATGTTCTGGATGTCATTGAGCGAGCAGCCATCCGCGACAAAAAGTCACCGGCCGATGTCCTTGCGACGCTTGCAGAGGGCTATGGCCACTATTCAGATGCTGATAGACGAAAATGGGTCGTAAGATTCTTCACCTTGTGGTGTCGCAATCAGTGGAAACGGGAACGATATGCTCCAGGATTTCACTTAGACGATGAGAGCCTTGATCCAAAGACTTGGTGCCGCTTTCCCATATTGTCGGGCGCTTTCATGGAAGAATTGAAAGAGTTAGATCCGAAATGAAACGCGCTCTTTTAGTCATTGACATACAAAATGATTTTTTACCGGGCGGCGCCCTAGCTGTGCGTTGCGGCAACCAGGTGATTGACGTTGCAAATAAGTTAATTCAGTTGAAAAACACGTTTTTTGATTTTGTTATTGCCAGTCAAGATACACATCCCGCTGGCCACAAGTCATTTGCGACGCAACACCCTGGTAGGAAGCCTGGGGATGTCATCGATTTAAACGGGCTACAGCAAATTTTATGGCCTGACCATTGTATTGAGGGAACGTATGGCAATAAATTTGCAAAAAACCTAATGAGTGATCAATTTGACGCCGTCTTTAGAAAAGGTTTAGAACCTCAGGTCGATAGTTACAGCGCATTTTTTGACAATACGAGTGTGGATCGTTGGATGCAGGGAGCAGCCGAAAGGATGTCAGGTGATACGGGTCTAAACGGTTGGTTGGCATCTAAAGGCGTCACCAAATTGGTCATTCTGGGCTTGGCAACCGATTATTGCGTTCTGTTTTCAGTTGTCGATGCGCTGAAGCTCGGCTACGACGTCTCAGTTGTTAAAGACGGTTGTCGTGGAGTTGATATGGATTATGAGGATAGTGCGCGTGCATTCGCAAAGATGCAAGCCTCTGGCGCTCGATTGGTAACAAGTTCCGATTTAACTCATGAACGAGCATGAACAATTTTGAGGTTGATAAGTATGCTGACTGACTTACAAGGTTGTTTTTTAGATCTGCTGCTTTCTAGCGGCGCTTTGCGATTTGGAAAATTTAAGACCAAGTCTGGTCGAATGTCGCCATTTTTCTTGAATTCAGGAGCGTTTGATCACGGTGAGATTTTGAGGGCGGTGGCTCGCTGTTATGCAAAACGGCTTGTTCTTTTTTCAAAAACAAATCACATGTCAACTTGGCATCTATATGGACCAGCTTACAAAGGCATCACGCTTGCGGCAGCAACTGCCATGGAGCTCGCTTTGGAGACCGGCAAAGAGGTTTCTTTTACATTTAATCGAAAAGAAGTGAAAGACCATGGCGAGGGCGGGTTATTCATAGGTCGTGAGATTAGTGAAAATAGCGAGCTCGTCATTGTGGAGGACGTTTTGACGGGCGGTACAAGCGTGAGACAAACGCTGGATCTGCTTAGGCCGATTAATCCAAGGGTGAGTGCGGTTATTGTTGGGGTTGACCGTATGGAGCGAGGTGTCGACAAGTTCAGTGCTGCCGCTGAGATATGGGAAACGTTTAAAATTCCAGTGGTGTCTATTTTATCAATCCAGGAAATTGTTGACGCGCTTTGGCAAAATGGACATCCTGTGCCACGGATGGGCAGGGAGTGGTTGGATTCTAGTCTGAAAGTTTCTGTGGATGAGTACCGGGCCCAGTGGGGCGGTTAAAACTTACCAATGTCAGCAATCTGCTTATCAAGTAGGTCAGTGAAATTGATTAAAGATCTTAGAAGGACCCTGCACGGCTGAGGCGAAGTGGAAGGTGTTGTCGATTCATCTGGACGGACTGAAGTTGGCTCAGTCACCAAAACATTAGTGGCGCTTTTAGCTTCTGAAACTTTGTTTAACGTCGAACGGAAATTTATGATCTTTGCCATAGCAGCTTTCTGTTGTCTTTAACTTAGAATCGGCAAAATTCTACTTTCTTTAATGAGGCAAAATTTGCCCTGCGGCTATTGGATCATCGCTCTCGCAATTGTCTAATGAAACAGTATGTAGGTGACTGATACGTTCGACCCCATAGAGAGGTTATAATGGCTGAAAATTCTGCAAACACCCGTCCTCCCCCCGGCGGGGGTATAACCTCGATACAATATATTTTCTGGGCGAATATTACGGCCCTTGTCTTTGGTTGTGTTCTCGGCCGCTTCTGGGGCGCTCTTCCAGCAGGCTCAGAGACTCTCTTTTCTATATTTGCTTGGCTGCCTGTGGCTCTTGTTAAGAGTTTTGCGGCTCCTCTTCTTTTCTTAGCAATTTTGAATGGGATGATGGCGGATCAGCCGCTAATGACGGGGCTTCGAAGATTAGTTGTAATTTGCTTAATCAATGCTCTTCTGGCTATTTCCATTGCTTTGATTTTAGTTAATTCGCTAAAGCCAGGCCTTTTTATGCAAGACTTGGTTCGCGGTTTTTCGACTGCACAGCTGGCGCCTGAGGGAGCAGTTCATATTCCTAAGGTTGCAGGCTGGGCTGATGTAACTAAATCATTTATTCCAGATTCTATTGTAAAACCATTTTTGGATAACAATATTCCAGCCATAATTGTTCTAGCTATTTTCGTCGGTCTCGGCATCCGAGGTGCTGGACGTAGGGACGGTGTTTGGGGCTCAAAATTTGTGACGTTTCGGAGTTACGTGGAATTAGCACTGTCGGTCGTGGCTGTTATTTTAAGAAATATATTGATATTGATGCCGATTGCAATATTCGCAGCTGTCGCTAAAGCCACCGGGGAACTTGGCATGGAGGTTTTTCGCAGTCTATTTTTGTATCTCTTTATTACGATACTAGGCATGTTTTTTCAGGTTGTTTTTGTTTACCATTCTTGGATTATACGGCGTTCAAGGCGAACATTGCGTCAATTTTGGCATCACGCAAAGGTCCCTGTAATCTATGCGTTTGGTGTAAATAGTAGTTTGTCATCATTGCCTGCCACACTTGATGCATTGGATAATCTTAATTGCTCGAAGGCTTCGGCGAGGCTGGGGGCATGTATCGGCACAAATTTAAATAATGACGGTATTTTGTTATATGAGGTTGTGGCGGTTATCATGTTGGCCCAAGCGTTTGGCATGGATTGGTCTTATTTTCAACAGCTTGGCATTGCGGGTGTATGTGTCTTAGCCACCTTGGGTGTTAGCGGTTTTCCTGAGGCTGGAGTTGTCGCGTTGTCATTGGTACTTCCGGTAGCAGGGCTCCCAATTGAAATGATGCCACTTTTGCTACCCGCGGACTGGATTGTTGCGCGATGTCGAAGTGCAACAAACGTCATAAGCGACATGACCGTATCGTTAGCGATTGATGGGCCTCCTAAGAACGTGGAGGCCGAGGTTTCTTAGATCCCGATGTGCCTACTTTTTGTTTTGGCTTTTGTATTGTTGGGGAAGACTTTGCTTCAGAAAAGACATTGCCGCGTAGGATAACCTGTTTAGGTTGCTCCGGCTTTTCCTTGCGCAGACCGTCAACGTCGCACACTAAATAATCAAAAAATCCTTTATAACGCTCAACGCCCGATTCCCTCACTGGTCGACCCACTACAATGGATTCATGATCTGAGGTCAGTCCTAAGGCTGGACTGGCGAATGCGAACATCGTGCTTGCGTGTTTGGCACGATTTATTTTCATCTGTTTGTCGATTAACTTTGCGACAGGTGGCTGGTTCCATTCGCCCTCACTGTAACACCAATCTTTTGAACGCTCTAACATCGGGCAGGGCATGCTATGGGGGCAAGGATATAAAGCATGATATCCAGCATCGCATAGCGTGTTGCGCAGCTCCATTGCTGGTCTTGACATGAAGTCGAGTGCAGGTTCAGTTACGAAAACCAAACATTTTTCGTCGCGCTTAATGTGATTTGAAATGATCTTCAGAAGGTTGCGGCGGCCCGGCGCGTTTTTATTTAATTCGTTCCATACGTATCCAAGTAAGTAAATGTGAACGTCATCTTGATTTTTTTTGTTTGTGAACTGCTGAGGATCAAGGTCTTCGATATTTCGTCGACTGGTTTTTGCATTTAGACCAGATTTTTGAGCTAGAAGACTTGCCGCGTCTAAAAGAGGTCCGCTTGTGTCAATTAAGAAATAATCAGCATCAATGTTCAGCGCAAGTGACATAGCGCCAGTTCCGCACCCTATGTCATAGACTCGAACTTTGTGTTTTTTCAGTTTTGATTTCCAGGAATGTCGTAGATCTGATCTCTGGTATAGATCCGATGCACGAGCCATATTTGGCAGATGAAATCCCAATAAGTACGCGACCACAGCCTCTCGATTATTCATGAGCCTTCTAGAGAGGTCCTCGCGCCGTTGTGTGTAGATTTCCCAGATCTCAATGGCAGTGTCTTTGGAGTTTCTTAAAATGGCCTTAAAAATAGACTCTGCATTGCGTCCTGAGCGTTCGAAACCGCGAGGAGTGCGTCCGAGCTTATTCACAACCTCAATATAAGAACTCAATGTCTTTGAATTCATTAGGAAATCCTTATGTCCGCAAAGGCTTTACGCCGTCAGATCACAGTGGTACAAACATCAGCCACAAGCTGAATGAACCCCTTAGACACCTTATCACATTAGTCAAGAGTACGCTGTGACAACCTCTAATAAAACAACAAGTACAACTCCGGCTGATCAAAACCGTCTGCTTCACGTCGGCAAGCCAAGTTGGTTAAAAACTCCCATTCCCACAGGCGAGACCTACTTTAATATCAAGCGAGATTTGCGCGGTCGTAAACTCTACACGGTTTGTGAAGAAGCGAAGTGTCCAAATATTGGCCATTGTTGGAACACGAATACCGCTACATTCATGGTGCTCGGTGAGGTCTGTACCCGCGCTTGTCGCTTTTGTAACGTTAAAACCGGAAACCCTGATGGTTGGCTCGATGCCGATGAGCCCAGGCAGGTCGCAGAGAGCTCGGCTTTGATGAAACTTAAGTATGTTGTTATCACCATGGTAGACCGAGATGACTTACCTGATGGCGGAGCTGCACACGTGGCTCGCGTCATTCGTGAAGTGCGCGCTCTAAATCCAGGAATTGTTATCGAGCTACTCGCCGGAGACTTCAAAGGAAGTACCGATGCCTTAAAGGTGATTCTTGCGGAGCGTCCCGAGGTCTATGCTCACAACATCGAGACCGTAGAGCGATTGTCGCCACGGGTTCGCGATGCTAGGGCCAAATATCGTCAATCCATTGAGGCGCTTGGTCATGTTAAGAGGCTGGCGGATTACAGGGTGTTTACAAAGAGCGCAATTATGCTTGGTTTGGGTGAGGAGGAGGAGGAGGTTAGGTCCAGCCTGTCGGATCTACGCGAATTTGGTGTGGAGTTTATCAATATCGGACAATACATGCGGCCGTCTAATAAACATTTGCCCATAAAGCGCTTCGCCCATCCCGACGAGTTTGCGCGCCTCAAGGCGTATGCGGAGTCAATCGGTTTTCTTGCTGTGGCAAGTGCGCCGCTTGTAAGGTCGTCCTACAAGGCTCACGAGTACTACGCAGATGCCCTTCAGAAGATGGGCGTGATGTCACAGACTTAATGGCTGGTTGGAGCTAGTTCATTGATTGTTTTTCGGATAATTGCGGCGCTACCAAGGTTCGTTTTGCCTAGCCTCGCAGGCATGATAGCTCTGTTGGCATTTGTGTTTGCAAAAAAAGATTCAAAAATTGTCAGGCAGAACGTGCAGCGTGTTTATAATCTGCCTGTGGGCTCGGATTTTTCCACGAGCTTTCTCAGGCATTTTTTTAAAGCCCAAGCCCTCCTTTTTCTTGAGACTATCCGGTATGTGTTCCGACCCAACGAAGTCAGAATTGACGGCATTGAGGACGCCAAGAAGATTTTAGCAAGTGTTGCCGAGCAAACCGGTGTCGTAATTATTGCTGCCCATCACGGAGCATGGGAGCTTGCAGGTCATGTTGCAGCAAAGTGCTTCAGTCGCGATTTCCATGCGTTGGCTAAACCTAGTCGTTCGCGCTGGTTAACAGGCGCCCTGAACAAGATCAGAGAGATGCTTGGTATGAACGTGCTTTGGACAGACTCTAAAACACTGCTTCGTGACATGATGGAGATTTCAAATAAAAAAGAACACTTGGGTTTTGTGATGGATCAGCGCCCTGCAAAACGCGCAAGTGGATTTCCATGTAGATTTTTAGGCGTGCCCGATACTCACATTGTTCAAGGGCCAGCGATGATGGCCGCCAAAAAACAGATGCCAGTTTTCGGTGTACATTCGGTTCGCGTTGGTTTTTGCCATTATCAGTTCTATGTCACTGAGGTCTTGGGTACTAACCACGGCATTACAGATCAAGGTGAAATTGCTCAATTGATGGCAGATGATCTATCTAAAATGATTTTGATGTATCCGGAACAATGGGCATGGAACTATCGACGATGGAAATAAGTTTGGAGCATTGCACTTATGGGTAGAGGTTTGTTTCAAATAGCCTTGTGGGTCTTGATGTTGGTGGGTTCTTCTGGCGCCAAAGCACAAGATTTACCCTTGGCGCCGCGAGACATGTCAAAAGTAGATATTTACCTTGGTACCCGCGATATCGGTCATCATATTTATTCAAAATATGGCCACACAATAGTGCGTGTCGTTGATCGGGATGGCGGTTCGGATATTGGTTACAATTGGGGTACGTTTGATTTTAACGCGCCTGGTTTTGTGCCGAACTTTTTACGAGGTTATTTGATTTATTATATGAGCTATGGTTCTTGGTGGAACGAAGTCGCCATATCGAAAATTGAACGTCAAACCATGTGGATGGAACGCGTCAATCTGACCGATGCCCAAAAGCAGCGAGTGGTGGACCGGATCATGTGGCACGCTCGGCCCGAGAACGTGAATTACCCATACTTGTTTTTCTATGATAACTGCTCAACCAGAGTGCGCGATATCTTTGATATGGCCACTGGCGGGCAGATCAAGAAACTCTCAGCCAATAAGTTGACCGGGAAAACCTATCGTGACCGGGTGATGGAATATAATGCGTCAGAGCCTTTCTTTGCTATGGGCCAGGATATCATTCTTAACAGCGAGCCAGATAAGGAGATGACTGACTGGGAGGATATGTTTATTCCCGGACGTCTGCGTCATTACATGCTCCAGATTCCAGCCGTGGATGATTCGGGTCATGAGATCCCTGGTAAAACACTTCTTTCTGACACAGTTACCTTAACCGATTACCCTGGACCTGAAGTTCCACTTATCAATGGTTATATGTTGCTCTGGATTCTTTCTGGTGTGCCCGCGATGTTGGGCGTTTATATGTTCAAGCGTCCGACGACAAAATCTCTTGGAGCGAGGTTTATAGGATTCTCAGCTTTGGTGTTAGGTGGTCTTTGGGGAACCATAAGCGTATTTTTGTCAATGTCATGGGCTTTTGGTAGTCACTCCGTTTTGCCGCATAACGCGAATCTGTGGATGATTTGGCCAGTGGATCTGATTTACATGGGCATAGGTCTATATTTATTAGCATTTGGGTCGTCAGCAAGATTGTCACCGTCCCGTGTTTTACTCGTTAAATACCTGACCATAGCACACATGGTTGGTATCGTAATTTTAGTCGCTTTAACTGTATCCGGAGGCCTCGTTCAAAACACGTCGCGTGTCGTGGGTTGGTTTGCTCCGCTGACGGCTTTGGTTTGGCTCTCGTTGTGGGACGTGTTGAATAGACAGGCAAAATAGGCCTGCGTCAAAAGTTAGCCTCGCTGTGATTTTTTATTTTTACTAGGTTTTTGGTTTCTTATATTTTTAGGTTTCGAAATCTTTTTCTTGCTAAGCGGGGTTTTGCTGAGTCGGCGCACCGGCTTGATGATATCGTCCGGCATGGCTTTGGTCAGATCTTGTAGTAACTTTTTACGTTCGTCCTCCGTCATGCCCGGAACCTCCCCGATAGCAATGAATCCAGCGTCTTCACAGCCGCAGAAACTCCAGACATTATCACCCATCGTCATGGCCATGGCGTCCATAAGTCCGTTTTCCTCGTATTCGTCGACAGACGATCCCATGGTGGTGATCAACTGAACTTTCTTACCCGTAAGCCTAGGAGTGATCCCTTCTTTTGCGGAAAAAGTAAATGCAAACCCATTTTGCAACACACGGTCGATCCAACCTTTAAGAATGGCGGGATATCCAGTCCACCAAAGGGGGAAGACGAGAGTGATAACGTCGGCTTTCTTCACGTGGAGTTGTTCGGTGGCGATATCTTTAGGTGTCGCTCCTGCCCGAAGCTGCTTAAAGTCTTCAGCAGAGAGTACCGGATTAAAATTTAGACTGTAAAGATCCCTCATTTCTACTTTGTGACCATTGCCGGATGAAACATCGGCTATTTTAGAGCAAATAGCCGCGCAAAGGCTCGCGGGGTTAGGGTGTGCCAATACGATCAGATGGTTCATGCGATAGCCTACTTAAATCATGAGTTATAGTTAACAGACACAACTACTTTTTGATACAATGACACAATTAAAGTCCAATCACTCCAGGGTGTCATTTGTTTTTTGCTCAAGTGCGCAATTTTTTTTTGGCGATGAAATCCGCATGCACTCAGCGTGTTGACGTTTTACTGGCTTGTCTTGCTTTTGTATGGACTTCCGCTACAGTCCAATCGGTTTTCGTGGGAGCTTCGATCAGCGCTGTGGGTTTGATGTTTTTGGTTTGGCTAAACGGCTACCCATATAGAGATCGTAGCGAAACAAGCTGTTTTGCTGGCGCTTACAGGTTTGTTCGGTATCCGATGGTGCTTTCGAGATGTCTGATTATGATGGGGCTTCTTCTCGCTTCAAGACAGCCTACCTTATACTGCGTGGCTGTTCTAATTCTTACGCCGCTTTATCATCGTTTGTCTCTCGCCGAAGATGACATCATAGCCCGAGAGCTCGGTCCAGTTGCTTCAGAATATCGGGCACTCGTCTCGGGTTTAATACCGCAGCTGCTTCCTGCAAAAATTGTAGGCGTGTCAGGCTTTGGATTGCGCGAATCTTTTTCGTGGCGCCGAGCGTTGCGTGCGAAGCGATGGGAGGCTGCACGCTTGAGTCTAGTGGTCGTTATTAGCTTATTGGGGCAGTACATTTGGTCCATGCGGATTTTTACAGATTTTCAGTGGAGATCAGGAGCTATACTGCTAACGTTTTTGGCAGGGGTTTGGTTTCTTGGCGCCTTTGCTGGGAAAACTGTCCGCCTAGCAGGTCTAAACAATTGATTTTAGTGCATTAAATGGCGCCTAAAATGGATTGCAGCAAATCCCTCCACGTGGCAGTATGGGGCCTTGTGTGAGTACTGACGAGGCAACAGGAGGCCTTTTTATGCCAGCTCCCCGCGTGTCACCTTTTCCGGATTTTTTCCATATTGATGATCTTTTTAGTGAAGAGCAAAGGCTTGTGGGGCAGTCAGTCCGTGACTTTGCAGCACGAGAGATCAATCCGATTATTGGCAAATGTTATCTCGAAGAGCGGTTTCCCACAGAAAAGATTCCTTCCATTGGTGAATTGGGTGTCTTGGGCGGCAACCTAAAGGGTCATGGTTTGGTTGGGATGGATCAGATCAGCTACGGTCTTGTAATGAAAGAGCTCGAACGTTGCGATTCTGGTCTTCGAAGTTTTGCGTCTGTTCAAGGCGCACTTGTTATGTATCCGATCTACGAGTACGGAAGTGAGGAGCAGAAAGCTCAATGGCTTCCGAAGCTCGGACGTGGTGAAGCGATTGGTTGTTTTGGTTTATCCGAGTCCTATGGTGGTTCTGATCCAGGCGCCATGAAGACCACAGCAGTTTTAAAGGGCGATAAATGGGTCCTGAATGGTTCAAAAATGTGGATCACGAATGGAAACCTTGCACAGATCGCGATTGTTTGGGCGAAAACGCCTGATGGCATCAGGGGATTTATCGTGCCCACAAATGCCAAAGGTTTCACGGCAAGAAAGATGACTGGAAAGTTGTCGCTTAGAGCCTCAGTGACCTCAGAATTATATTTTGACAATGTAGAGCTCGACAAGTCGGCTCTTCTTCCCAAGACCACTGCTGGACTGAAGTGCGCTCTGTCTTGTCTGACGCAAGCTCGTTACGGAATTGCTTGGGGTGTTCTTGGAGCGGCTGAAGCTTGTTTTGATGAAGTCATAAATTATGTGAAAGATCGAGTCGTATTTGACAAGCCGCTTGCGGCAAAACAATTGATTCAGGCCAAATTAGCCACAATGGCAAGCCGTCTCACTCAGGCCCAACTTCTTGTGTTTAGGCTTGGACAGTTGAAGCAGGCAGGAGCCATGCATCACACCCATGTATCGATGGCTAAGCAGAATAATTGTTTAGCGGCCCTTGAAATTGCACGTACTTGTCGAGACATGCTCGGTGGAAATGGCATCATGATCGAATACCAAAGCATGAGGCATATGGCCAATCTTGAAACGGTCTACACGTACGAGGGAACTAACGATGTTCACTTGTTGATCGTGGGCGCGGAGATTACCGGGACAACGGCATTTTAATAAAGAGTAGGTATGCGTTTTGTGTTCATAATCTTGGGCAGCTTTTTTTTCGCCTACGCTTGCCGGATTTCGCGACCTGGTAATGACGCGCCCGATGCGAAGGGGCAATACTCAGGTAGCGGCGCTGATGCGTCGAACGCGCCAGTGATACAACCACAAAGACAAGGGACGCAGGGCGCCATCTTTGCGGTCAATATTGACAATGACGGGCGACTCATGGAAAAGCTTAACCTGAGACTGGATTACTTTCCCCCGCCGAGGCCGGATGGGGTGTCGATACCTACGTGCTACAATGAAATCAGGGGATTGACCGTCATTGCGCGGCTCTCGTGCGATGCTGTTCCTGGTCTTGCGATGGATTTGCTCGCATCCCATGCGTATCAACGCTGCTACACATCTAATCCGGTTAAACGAATCGACCCCAAAACAGTACCTGTTCTCGCCGGTTGTCAGGGTAAAGCAACCTTGACCGTGGTTCCCTATTCGCCAGATATCAAGCTAGACATCGAGCGCTAAAATTCATCAAAAAAAATTCCCGCAATGGTCCCAAGCGGGTCATTGCGGGATTGGTGAGATATAGTGATTACTCGCAGGTCGTCGTAAGAGCTCTTTCGACTAGAGAGCGAATCTTTGCCGTCGATCCGGCCCAGGTACCGACATGGTTGCCGACCATCTCGCCTCTACAGTTTACAACAAAAACTTGCGGTACGCCGCTGCTGGTCTTTAGAGCGTTGAAGACACGGCGATTGGTGTCCTGAACGACAGGGTGGTTAGGATTGTGGCGCGCTATCCATTCAGCGTAATCCGCGTCAGCTGTATCAAGACCAAGATCCAAAACCTGAACCCGTGAATTACCCGAATAATCGGTGGCCAAGTCATCGACGACGGGAGCGTTCTCATTGCAGTACCCACAGTTAAGTCGGTAGGATTCAAAAACGAACACGGTGTTCTTATTCTCTGACATGCGGTAAACGTCATCGCGAGATTCCCCGTTCTTTAATGGGAAATCGTACATGGGAATCGATGCGGCGCTAGCCGTGGTGGCGGCAAAAAACAATGCAGCTGCAAATATCTGGCGCATAGGGCCTCCTTAGAAGTGACAGAATTTGAGTTCTTCTCCACATGGTAGCCATTCGATTGGCAAGACGCAACAACACATAGATGGCTTGGTAATCATAAAATTTAATGGATCATCTCCTGTCATATTGGGCGACTCCGGGGGTCTGAGTCTGGCTGAATTTGATAATAGTTTTGAGCCTTTGCGGTTTCTGCCGATAGCTTTCGGAACAGGGTCAACTATCCTGGCTAGCTTAGCCAGGACCAACGTGGCCCTAAACGATCGGGAGTGCGATAGGGTTTTGATGGATCAATTCAGTCGAGATCAATTGGAATTTGCAAATAAGCTCATCTTTGTGAAGCGCTACGAAGAGGCAGACAGGGTATTGCAGAAGATCTTGGCATCACCAAGCGGTGAGTTAGAGTCGCTCATTCATCTTCGTAGAATCGAGCTCATGAGTCTACTTGGGAAAATTCCAGTTCTAAGTGAATCTTATTTGAACAAATCAGAGGAATATGACGAGTCTGGCTTGTTTAAGACATGTTATGTTTTAGCGAGGATGTTTGAAGATCCTAACAACCATACACTTCACATGGCAGAGCTGCAAGCACTCACGGCAGAATTTGGTCAGTCGGCTATTCTTTGTTTTGCAATGGGCTTTGCCTCAGAGCAGCAGGGTAGTTTTGATAGAGCAAAGCATAGTTATGAAAAATCATTAGCGATTGACCCACAATGGTATCCCAGTCTCTTCGGATTGAGTCAAATCCACTACAATATGGGCGACGAGTCTCGCGGCGATCAGTATTTTCAGCAGTTTGAATTGATGGCGCCTTTTAACGTGTACGGTAATTTCGAAACCCATCGACGGCTTTCTCAAGAGTTTTCGCAGATGGGGCGCCTTGATGATGCGGAGAGGGCTGTGGAAGCTCTTGTGGCATGGTGGATTGAGAATAAAGGATTTGCACCAATCGAAATTCAAATCTACGAGAGCTTGGCCACCGCAAGCCTTCGAGAGTCTCGCGGTGACAGGGTCGAGGGTGAGTTGCGCCGTGCTGCCGGCCGAGCTTTGGTCACTGATATGCTAACTCAGGGAGTTGGCGATGAGAACGCACTATACTTCACTGCGCGCGTCCTGACTGAATACTCGGAACATGATCTTGCGTTTCAGCTGTATAAGCGAGTGTTGAAAATCGCCGGCAATAATCCAGCTGTTGTTCAGAAAATAGGAAGTTATTTTCTTGGGAGTGGTGATTACGATTCAGCTCGTCAGCTATTTGAGTCAGCGTATGAACAGCATCCCAACAATCCGGAAATTAGATTTTGTTTGCTCGTTGCTAGGCTGAAACTAGCAGGTGTTAGTGTTGAAGAATATTTGATCGGTCGAGAGAGGATTCGTCAGCTGGCCGATAATGGGGACCGTGTGGAGTTCCTTTCACTTTTGAATGCGCTCAATGCCAGATTTCCGGACGACTGGGATGTGCATTTTCATCTTGCCGAACTTTTTATGCGGATGGGTCATCCCAAAAAAGCGGGGCAGCACTACGCAAAAATGTATCAATTAGACCCACTTGGTCAAAATTCAAGGCTAAGGTATGCCAATTTTTTGATGGGTCATGATGAGCCAGAAAAAGCCATGGACATACTTCAGTCGATTCAGTCGCCGAAAGGCACGCTTTCTGACGTCGATGCTGAAATTCAGTGGCTGAAAGCTAGCTACTACGATCGCAAGTCAGACTGGACGGCAAGCATGGAGATGCTTGTTCCGATTCTGGCGCGAGATCCTTGGAACATCAATTATTTGATTCACGAAGTCATATGTCTGACGGGTGTAAAATTCGGTGCGAGTGCTGTTCTGGCAGCAAGAGATCACTGGGCAAAAAAGCTTACGAATAATGAAGATGCACGTGTTAATTGGTCCGAATTTTCTCGCGATACGGAACGATTGGCTGGCGAACATGCGTATCAACTAGCTTACGCGCGCGCGAAACTGCAGTTTTTATACATGCGGGGAAGCGAGCATTCGCTGCGAGGCGTTGTCCGAGAAGCATGTCGATTCGATGCCGGTAAAGGAGCAAGAGAGCTTTTGAGACTGGTCAATACTAATTTTGATCATCCGAGTGTGTATTGGGGCTTGGGTCTTCTCTACAAAGAGTTGTGGCAACTTGAGGTTGCTTCGATGTGGTTTGAACTGACCTTGGGAGTAGCTC
>JBEIGW010000024.1:0-18000 GCA_040381655.1 Deltaproteobacteria bacterium | reverse complement strand
CTTAGCGCAGGTTCCGATCTCCCGAGGCTTCACGGCGCTTGACATAACCTCGGATCACAAATTCAAATGGGAACTTCTGACCCTGGGATCAGAGCTAGGCGGCGCCTTTGGCTTGCCTCAGAAAACCCAGCGCCGTGTGCCTGTTGGTAGTGAGGTTTTAATTACCGCTGATAGAAAAGTTGACGTTAATTGGTCGCCTGGACCCGAAACATGGGTTTCGGCCTATGCAGGCGTTGGAACGCCCACATATCAGGCTACATATAAGCTTGGAATCAACGAAGATCATCCAGATACCTTCAGTGGCCCAATCGAAGGAGACTATGATCTCATGGGTGAAGAGGCATCATCACAGGAAATCTATCATCAGCTAATTTTCACTCTGTCCACGGTCGATTCTTACAATAGTAATAAGTTTTTCATGCCGTTCATCGTAAACTTAACAGGTCATCAATCTATTGGTGGCCGAACAACACTCGGTAAGCGTTATGTTGAGCTGACATTTATGACATTCTTCAAGACCCCGGCCGCCGCTCGAGATTCCTCAAAAACAGGAGACGGTGTAGCCATGAACACGCGCTCCAGAAAGAACCAGCGGTAACATTACTTGCGTTTGTCGCTTTGACGAGCCTTAAGGGCGTCGGCCAAACTCTCGACTGCGCTTGCAATATAGTGGGATGTACTAAAAGCATCCCGTGATCTGATAAAAATAAAGCGGTCATTTCGAACAGCTTTCAACCGTTTCCAAATACTATGAGATTTTATGGCTTGCTTGAGTGAGGCGCTCTCATCGTCAAGAACAACGAGATAATCCGGATCCATTTTTACTAGTGTTTCAGCATCGAGTCTCGGCCAGGCTTCTAGGCCTTGCAAGGCTGCTGCATTCATGCCACCTGCCTTAGAAATGATATCATTAAAGAGCGTGTTTTTTCCCATGATGATAAGATCCGAGCTGTAATTTAAAACAGTGGGCTTTCTAGTCTGGGATTCTTTTTTCAGACTTACGGCCTTGATCCTGGTGAGTAGGTTTTTGTGAAGTTCTTCAGCTGGACTTTTGCAGCCTATAGATGTGCCAATTTTTAGAATATTCCCTGCGATATCTTCGACGGTCGAAAATTGATTTAACGTAATGGTTTTTATGCCTCGGCTTTTAAGTGCGCCAATCACTTCTTGGCGATTGAAGGAGGCGGCAATCACCAGGTCCGGTTTATAGCTAATAATGTTTTCAATATCGCTATGTACTCTTCCGCGAATTAAACGAGCCCGATCAGTGACGTTACTTGATTTAGGGTCATCGACAATTTTTGAAAGTGCGATGATACGGCTTATGCCACCACACATCGGCAGGAGATCTATAAGTATTTCGTCACTAGCAAGTGACATGGATACGATGCGCTTTGGCGCAAGGTTTGATGAGGTATCCGCACAAAGTAACGCAGAGTTGACGGCTACGCTGATGACCGCTAAGGCTGCTAGCCAGGTCAAAATATGAGCGTGAGCACCGGACCTTTGTTTTAACGCCAAGGTTTCTTGCCTTTTCCATAGCCGACCGCTTGGTCGCTGAGACCGTTTCCTTTGACAAATGAGCCATCATGAAGCTCGACCCAGTTACCATTTTGATAAATTAAGGGGTGCTCGCCTTGTTCGAACTCACCAATCACAGGGCCGTTTGGTGCGGAATGTCTGGTAACCTGTCTGGTCACATATTTGACTTTACCTTTGCCCGGCCAATTCATTTGCGGGTTGGTGAAAGGACTGGCCGCCGCTCGAGCATCACCACTGGCAGGCTGGACGTTGGTCTGCTGTTGCACAGGTACACCCTCGGTTGGCGCCTCAGTAAGTTCGCCATTTGGTCCAGCCGCTGTGTTACCTTCAGCGACGGCTTGGCTCGTGCTATTCAGGGGAACTGCCTGTGGGTTACCACCATTTAGATTCGTATTTAGACTAGCATTCCCTGTATTCAGCCCTGGATTAGAGGCCTGAGTCATGGAATCGTCAGGCAAAGAGTTGTTCAAGGACGCCCCAAGAGCTGCGGTATCATCGGCGCTATTACCTAACTCATTTCCGCCGTCGGCGATATTCCCACCATTATTCCCGCCGTTACCGAAGTTTCCACCACCGGAATTTCCGACAGCGTTATTCATGGAGGCTCCCTGCGCGGCAGATTCGTTACCATCCTCGGAAGGGCCACCGTTCAAGGAGGCGTTTTGACTGCCTTCCTGGCTGCTACCTTGAGTCACTGGATCCTCGCCTTGAGCCTGCTTATCACTGGAGCATTTAGATAGTAAAAGAAGGGCGAGCAATGGCAATAAACGAGGATACGTCGTCATTGGCCTGTGGCGAGTCAGTCGATGTAAAAAAAGCATAGGTGCCTCCGTCGGCTCGCAACTCATTCATCTGCGCGCCGCAAAGGCTATCGGAACTGCTGCTGTTCACATGAGGCAAAAAATGACCAGGGCTGCTAGGACGATTTTGGTTCTTTTTATAAATCGGAGCATGTTAATCAGTCATTACGTTAGGTCTTGATTGGGGTGATTTCGAATGTGGGCTGACCCTTTTCATCAAGATCTACCAGTATTTTTCCAGATGACTTTGATAGTTTTCCAAATAGTAGTTCGTCAGATAGAGGCTTTTTAATTTTGTCCTGGATCAGACGCCCCAAGGGTCTTGCGCCGTAAGAGACGTCATATCCCTTCTCGGCTAGCCAGTTACGAAGTCTCTCACTAGCCTTAAACGTGATATTTCTAGCCACAAGCTTCTTGGATATTTCATCAAGAAATTTATCTACAATCATTAAAACGACATCGCTGGGGAGTGGTCTAAACATTATGATTCCATCGAGCCTATTTCGAAATTCTGGTGAGAATAAGTCCTTAATGGCCTTCAACTCTCCCTCCTCGAATGCAAGTGCTGGTCGACCAAACCCGATACTTCCTTGAAGAAGATCTCTCGCGCCTGCGTTTGTTGTCATAATAATAATGGTGTTACGGAAGTCTGTTTTTCGTCCATTGTTGTCCGTTAAAGTGCCGTGATCAAACACCTGGAGCAGAATATTCTGCATATCAGGGTGTGCCTTTTCGATTTCATCGAGCAGAAGGACTGCATGTGGTGACTTATTCACGGCTTCCGTAAGAAGACCGCCTTGCTCAAATCCAACGTATCCGGGGGGCGCACCGATCAGACGACTCACGGCGTGGCGTTCCATGTATTCCGACATGTCAAATCGAATGAACTCAATACCGAGGACTTGTGATAGCTGTTTCGCCACCTCGGTCTTACCAACACCTGTCGGACCACAAAATAGAAAACTACCGATTGGCTTATCGCTATTTCCAAGTCCTGAACGCGACATCTTGATCATTTCGGTAACAGAATCAACCGCCGCATCCTGCCCAAAAACGACAGATTTTAGCTTTAAAGCAAGATCCTTCAACTCTTGTCGGGCCGCCGAGGTGATTTTTTCGGCTGGAACTCGCGCCATTCGTGCGACAACTTTCTGGACATCTTCGATAGTTGCACGCTTAACTTTTGCTGACTGTTTTCCGTGACCTTTGAGTGCGAAGCTTGCGCCGACTTCGTCAACGACATCGATGGCCTTATCTGGAAGCTTTTTATCGCGCAGGTATTTGACGGATAGATCTACAGCAGCTTTTAAAACTTCATCGGGGAACTTCGCGTGATGATGTTCCTCGTAGCGACTGCGCAGTCCCTTTAGGATTTTAACAGTGTTTTCAGGCGAGGGCTCTTCTACGTCGATTTTTTGGAATCGACGGCTCAAGGCAGCGTCGGCTTCAAAGTGTTGGCGGAATTCTTTGAACGTTGTACTGCCGATGCATCGGACTTCACCACTGCTGAGGGCTGGTTTTAGAAGGTTGCTGGCGTCCATTGTGCCACCACTGACTTGCCCTGCGCCAATCACAGTGTGAATTTCGTCAATAAACAGGATGGCGTTGGGTTTTTTGCGGATGGCCTTGATCACGCCTTTCAAGCGTTGTTCGAAATCGCCACGGAATTTTGTACCCGCAAGCAAAGATCCCATATCAAGCGAGTATATCACCGCGTTCTTCATGGGAGCCGGGATGTCACCTTGCTCGATTTTCCAGGCGATTCCCTCAGCGATCGCTGTCTTACCCACGCCTGGATCACCCACAAGTAGCGGATTGTTTTTTCTTCGACGGCACAAGACTTGAACACATCGTTCAATTTCATCTTCGCGCCCGACCAAAGGATCAATCTTCCCTTCTTTAGCCAGCTCGTTAAGATTTACGGCCCACTGTGCCAGAGGATCTTTACTTGTGCCACCTTGGGTTTCATCGTCTAGGGGGGCGGATCTTGTGGCCCGATTTTCGCTGTCGTCAATTTCGTCAGAACTGGCAATTAGTTTGTCGTCTTGGCTACCGCTGTCTTCTGGCAGTTTTGACAGGCCATGTGACACGTAGTTGATGACATCAAATCTGGTTATGTTTTGCTGCTGCAGGATATAAACGGCAAAGGAGTCGCGTTCGCTGAACATGCTGATCAGAATGTTTTCGCCACGGATACGGTCTTTTCCCGCTGATCTGACGTGCTGCGCGGCTCGCTGGATGACTCGTTGGAATCCGACAGTGGGCTGAGGCATCTGGCCAGGCCTTAGAATTCCACTTGGGATGTGTTCTGAGAAGAAGTCTTCCAACTTGCCCCTCGTGACCTCAACAGAACCTCCGCATGCACGAATAGCCTTTATGGCGGAGTCGTTTTGAAGCAGCGCAAAAAGAATATGCTCAATGGTGACGTACTCATGCCCTCTGCGGGCGGCTTCGCTGACAGCCAGGTTGAGACTGATTTCAAGATCATGACTAATCATTCTGTCTCCCTTCCGATTGAGCTTTACGACTCAATGCATGCTCTTCACACGTGCCAAGTACTTATATCTTCTCCATAGTGCATTGCAGAGGGTGCTCATTTTCTCTCGCACACTCCATCACGAGCGACACCTTGGTTTCTGCGATTTCGAACGGGAAAACTCCGCACACTCCGACGCCTTTATGATGTACGGCAAGCATCACTTCGGTGGCGCCGTTACGATCTTTCCCGAAATAAGTTTCCAGAATCATGACGACGAAATCCATTGGTGTGAAATCGTCATTATGAAGAAGTACTTTGTAGAGTGATGGCGGCCGGGCCTCAACTTTACGTTCAGTGACAACGGCTCCGCCGGTACCACGTTGGCTGTCGTCGTGATTTCCTGTTGACATGAGGCTGATCAATTTACCCGGCATAAGCATCAACCATATTCTCTCACAACTGGGACGTTAGTCTTCATACGTCTCCTTATTAGATTCTATCGGAAAAGTTGGAGAATTCCTTCCCACTAGGGGAAAAGTTGTGTTTTTTTCGGGGGTTGTCAAGGCCAGTTTGGCTAATATGGCGTATTTATTTGGAATAATGAACATCCTTCGACGCACCCCGATGGTTGGCTGCCAGAATCGGGTCTCAGGTGGGGTTGTTCTCAGGTTCAATACGAATCACAACCCGCCTATTGGCGGCTCTGGCTTGTTCAAGATCGGTACCTTGGAGTCCACTGGTGGGGCGCTTTGGTTGAGTGTGCGCGAAGGCCTGAACACTCATTCGCGTTTCGTCGACACCTCGATCAAGGAACATGCGCATAAGTGATATTCCTCGCGCGGAACTAAGTTCCCAGTTTGACGCAAATTTGGAACTTTTTATCGGGATATCGTCGGTGTGACCTTCTATTTTCAGTTTATAGAGCTTGGGAGCAGAGGCGATGACTTTCATGACTTGAGCGATGATCTCTGAAAATTGCTGATTGCCGTCAGCTGAGCCTGTTGCAAACAAGAGTCCATCCTTAAATTCGACGGTGACTCCCGTTTGGTCTAATTTAACCTGTGCGTTTTTGTCGAGTTGAAGACGTTTAATTTCATTTTCAATGCGCTGACTAACGGCGGTTAAAGAATCCTTTTTTGCCATGAACTTGCTATTTTGAATGGCCTCACGGAGCACATCAGCTTTTTGCTGATTTACAGTGGAAAATGAAAGTTGAAGAATGAAAAAACTAACCAATATCAGGCTCATATCTGAAAAGGACATCAGCCAGAGACCGTCGTGTTTTTTTCTTTGAAACTTTTTTTGGGGCCGAACTGGCAACAAAAAAACGTCGTTTTGGACCTCTGTATTTGCCGTGGCGTCCTGATTCATAACCTAGGAGGCTCCACGAGTGGCTTGTGGCATATGTTTGGCCGCGTAGGTTTTTACGATGTCTTTCATATGTATACTTGATTTTTTGCCTCGGATATTCAGAACGCCCTCTAGTACCATCATATCTATTTCATTGATTTTCTCGGCCTCAATCTGAATCTTCTCTCCCCAGGGTCCATAAAGTATCGTGCCAAGCATGAGCCCGTAAAGTGTTGTGATGAGCGCCATTGCCATTCCGCTTCCCAACTTAGTTGGATCGCTCATGTTTGAGAGCATCGCAATCAAACCCATCAAGGTCCCAATCATTCCCATCCCAGGGCACAGCTTTGACATATTCTCAAACAGATTCGCTGCAAGAGCCATGTGGGTCTGCTTCGCATTAATGCGTGCGAGAAGGTTATGTCTGATCTCTTCAGTTTTGAAATCGTTTATAATCAATGAAAACCCATCCCTTAGCAGGTCGTATCGGGTGTGATCTCTTAGTGGGACTAGAGAACCAAGACCATCGGTTCGCACAATCTGGGAGGCGCGAGTGAGCGTGGCAATAATCTCGGCTTGATGTTGAGTGTGACGGCTAAAAATTGAAGAAATAAGTAGCTTTACGCCCATAATAAGGTCCTGGACGGTGTGCGATAGCATCATAACCGAGGGAGGAGCCACGCCTAACAGCACCATGGCCGCTGGATCCCAGTATCCATGAAATTTGACAGCGGGGTGGGTAAGAGCATACCAAATAGCAAAAGCGATGCCTGATAGGCCCAGGAGCTGCGACATAAAGCACCTTTGCTCTGTGTGGTTGAAACGTTAACCTGCTGTGATTATTTTACGGCTGACCGCGGGCGCAAGTCATTGGGCAGAATTTGCAGCGTATCAGTTACTTTGGCTCGAAAGGCTTGCCATCTGGCATGGAGACCCACTGTTCGGGGCGTAGCTCGATTAGTTTGGTATCTTTTAACCGACGTTCCATCGTGAAGGTTTCTGGATTAATTTCGCGCTTTCTACATCGTTCAATCTTATACATACGTGAGTAAAACGTGACAATTTTCCCGTCGACTCCTTTACAAGCTTCATCGATCGGAATGATATCGACACCAGCGCTACCGTCTAAAAGTTTGCTGAATTCTTTATCGATAATCGACGTGATGTCTCTGCCCTGTCTAATCCCGTAAAATTCTCGTGCTGTAAGAGCGAGAATCTCGGTGGTTTTTATTCCTTGTGCTTTTCGATGGCTCAGCAATGTTTCATAGTCTGGTACTAATTTACGAACGCAGTTTTCAACGAAATAGATATCTGTATATGAGAACGTCACATACTTCTTGCTGAAAAACGTGCAAGGTCGGTCTTTGGTGCTCACGTGTTCCCATGTGTCACCAACTGGAAGTGCGGCTACGTCCGTAGCATCGACTTCAACGGTTTTGACGCCCTGTCGAGCGAACCTGAATATTTCCTCCTGGTTCGCGATCAGGTGACGAGTACAGTTACTGATTTTATAGAGTTCTCCGTATACCGAAACGATATTGTTCCTGTATTTGTCACAGACGGTTTTAATTTCTTTTGGTGTAAATTGTTTTGGTGGCGGAGGATCCGGCTCTTTTGGGACTTTGATGAGGTTTTCGTCATCATCGGCCGCCCCAGCTGTAGCTCCTCCCGCCATCGGTTGATCGGGTGAGGACTCGATCATCCCGCTGGAATCAACCGGCATAACCTCATCTTGAGCCAAGATTTTCTCGGACATGGACAATCCAGACAAAACAAAGGCTGTCATCGCTAAGCGACTCAAAGCCGCCGCCACTGTTATCCCGGGAGAATTTAATCGCTCAATTTTCACGTCAGACCTCTAGGAGCACGTTCCATTGTGGTCGTTCGGCAGAATTTTCTCGAACTTTTGTGATTTTTTCAAATAAGCCCGAGCTTTCACTTTAAGAGGCTATAATTATTGCGATTTCATACAGCATTTTTTTAATTACCAGCTGCCCTTGCGGTATTCTTTGGTGGGCTTTGCAGTCAAAAAACCCCGATTTGCCTACAGGGCTCCTCGGGGGTGTCATAAGTGAGATGTAACTTGAACTTTGAGTTCAATTACTTAGCGGCCAAATGTTTTGAGCCTTTTTTACCCTTCTTATGTTTGGCAACGTGTTTGGAATGCTTGGCTAGCTTATGCTGCTTTTGGCTCAGTTTGCTCAAATTCGCTTTTTTATGTTTAGACTTAGCAGCGAGTTTTGAATGCTTCTTATGCTTCGCCGCGGCTATTTTTTTAACATGTTTTTTGCCCTTGGCGACCGAGTGTTTTTTAGATTTGTTAGTGGCCTCTAATTTTTTCCCATGAGGTAATCTTGTCTTTTGAGCGAAAGCAGGTAATTGTGATTTTGATTCGTTGTGGGCTATGCCAGAAGATCTGTGGGACCTAGAAGGTGTAGGATCTGTTTCCGCAGCGCGGTAGACTCCAAATCCAAGCCCAGCCATTAGAGACAACACAGATGCCCCTATTAGGGACTTTTTAATCCAATTGGATTTTTTCACGTTGAGTTTAGTTTTTGAGAAGGTGGTATTAGACATATCTCACTCCATTTCCGCGTTATTACAACATCGACAGCAGTCATTAAGCATCGGGGCGCAAACACACCCTCCTCCTCGGGAGTGCAAGGTGGGTGCCAATAAATTCATGGAGTCGTTCAAGGGGCTTAGCTGCATTTAACTCGATATGGGGTGTCGGTTTGCTTGACAGTGTGGCTCAATTCTTCTTCGGGCGGACGTCTTGCGTATTAAGCTATGAGCTGGAGAAATTATTCAAGGTGTGACAACCGGATTAAAAGCAAAGGGCTCACCGTTGATTGCGGTGAGCCCTGATTTAATCGGTAATTATGCTTGCTATTAATCGATCGGCTCGATGCTGAACATACTGTTGCCTTGGAATGACTTTCCGTCCCAGATATTTTGTTGCGGTGTCCCTTGGCTGCCTTGGTTCGATGAGGGAGGTCTTCCGCCAATATCGATTCCAATATCAATACTACTACTACCAGATCCACCGCCACTGCTGTTAGGTTGCGTACTGCCTGGATTTGGTTTTGTGCCGCTACCGATATCGACACCGATGTCGATGCTACTATCATTATTGCTGGGGCCGGGACCGCCGCTAGGACCGGCGTTAGGACCGGCGCTAGGACCCCCACTAGGACCTCCACTTGGACCAGATGGTGAGTCAGACTGAGGCGTTGGCTGAGGAATCGGCGTCATTTGCGGGTCGGGGTTTGGTGTCGGCGTGGGGCTCGATGTGGCCTGCATTTTAATGTTACCCGTCGTGACCATGCCTTTTGAAACGTTTAAATTCGTACTTCCGTTGTAGGTGACCGATCCGATGACTGATTTCACCGCGATGTCTACGGATCCGGGAGCTAGATCAGTGACTGTGGTGACGCCTTGGCCGGAGACCAAAGACAGAGTGCGTACGACGGGTTCTTCTAAACCAGATATTGTTACTGCCGCCGAGCTAACCGACGAGGGAAATCCTGAGATGACTAATTTTAGACTTCCAGTCGTAAACACGTTGATAAAGTCATCGCCACCACCGTTTGGGGAGTCCGGTTTAACCTTGCTGCTTGGCGGCTGAACTTCTATGTTCCGATTCGAGCGTTCACAAGCGGCAAAGAGTCCCATCGCAATCAGTAGTGCCGGCAAACGAACCATTACAGTCCTCCTAGACGCTTTCGAGTTTTGCTTTAATGCCCGTCATATTATAGCAAGATATGCACCAAATATGTTTGTTATTAAATTCAATGGGTTATCGAGATCAGACCTGTAACTTACTTTGACACTGTCTCAATAGTTTTCGAGCTTTAAGCTAAACCCCCGTTTTGATATGGTTGGCCCGTTAAGAACCTTGTTATTTCAGCGGCATAGCAAAATGTATCCGTTCGGGCGCATTTGGCGGATCAAGGATCGGTGCCGTTTTGGTCTCGGCGCTGAGTTTGAACGTTAGATTGACAGAAGTGATGACGATAATTTCCGACATAAAAAACATGAGTGCGATCGATGAGCTTCTTCGGACGCGTCTTCTGATGCTTGATGGTGGCATGGGCACCATGATTCAACGCTACCATTTGTCTGAGAGTGACTTCCGCGGTGAACGATTCAAACAGCATCCTTCAGATCTTAAAGGCAACAATGACTTACTTGTTCTGACTAAGCCGGAGATCATTAAAGCCATCCACTTGGAATATCTGCGCGCTGGGTCCGATATTATTGAAACGAATACGTTCAATGCGACATCGATAGCCCAGGCCGACTACAAGCTTCAATCGTTCGCTAAAGAGATCAATGTACACGCTGCAAGAATCGCAAAAGAGGCTTGCCTGCAAGTTGAGGCGGAGTCTCCAGGTAGACGTTGCTTTGTGGCTGGCGCGATTGGGCCTACGAACAAGACGGCTTCTTTATCCCCAGACGTGAATAATCCAGGCTTTCGCGCGGTTCACTTTGATGAATTGGTTGCGGCGTATCTGGAGCAAATCGAAGGCTTGGTGGACGGCGGCGCTGACCTTCTATTGGCAGAGACCGTCTTTGACACTCTAAATCTCAAGGCTGCTATTTTTGCCTTGGAAAAGTTCTTCGATCTCAGAAAAAAACGCTGGCCAGTTATGCTTTCTGTGACGATCACCGATGCATCGGGTCGAACTCTTTCTGGTCAAACGGTAGAGGCGTTCTGGTATTCCATCCGGCACGTAAAGCCACTGAGTGTTGGAATTAACTGTGCGCTTGGTGCAGAAGACATGCGGCCATATCTTGAAGAGCTGTCGTCACTCGCAGATTGCTACGTGAGCTGTTATCCGAATGCTGGTTTGCCCAATCCCCTGAGCCCAACCGGTTATGATGAAAAGCCTGCCGATATGGCAGCCATCATGCGTGATTATGCTCAAGACGGTTTTTTTAATATTGCAGGCGGCTGTTGCGGGACAACCCCCGATCACATTCGAGCGATTGCTGAGGCATTAAAAGGCGTCAAACCTCGCGAGCCTGCCAAAGCGATTTCCGCTACGAGAGTGAGTGGTCTTGAGGGATTCAAGATGACTGAGCCTAGGTCGCCATTTGTGGTTATTGGTGAGAGAACCAATGTAACCGGCTCACCTAAATTCGCCGCATTGATCAAAGATGGAAATTTTGAGGCTGCGATCACTGTTGCCAGGCAGCAGGTCGAGAACGGCGCAAATATTATTGATATCAATTTTGACGAGGGGATGATCGATAGCGAATCTAGTATGATTCGTTTTTTGAACCTGATCGCGAGTGAGCCTGATATCGCGCGAGTACCAATCATGATTGACAGTTCGAAATGGTCAGTCATCGAAGCGGGACTAAAGTGTGTTCAAGGCAAGCCGATCGTGAACTCAATTTCACTAAAAGAAGGCGAAGAGTCATTTGTTAGACAGGCGCGGCTTTGCCTGGAATACGGCGCAGCAGTGGTCGTCATGGCGTTTGACGAGCAGGGGCAGGCAGCAACAAAAGCAGACAAAGTCAGGATATGTCGGCGGGCGTACGATATTCTAACAAACCAAGTTGGTATGCTGCCCGAAGATATTATATTCGACCCCAATGTGCTGACTGTCGGTACAGGGATAGATGAACATAACAATTATGCAGTCGATTTTATTGAAGCTATTCGGGAGATCAAGCAAGTCTGTCCTGGTGTCAGGACTTCCGGTGGTATTTCAAACGTTAGTTTTTCGTTTAGAGGTAATAATCGTGTGCGTGAAGCGATGCACGCCGCGTTCTTATACCATGCCATCAATGCTGGTCTGGACATGGGAATTGTCAATGCGGGCATGCTAGACGTTTACGAGGAAATTGATCCTGAGCTTTTGGGTTATGTGGAAGACGTGCTTTTGAATCGAAGGCCTGATGCAACAGACCGTTTAGTAAGTTTTGGCGAGAGGTTTAAGGGAGAGGGAAAGGCTCAAAAGCGTGACACAAACGAATGGCGCCGCGGTGATTTTAGATCCAGAATCGTTCACTCGCTCGTTAATGGCATCACCGAGTTTATTGATACGGATACTGAGGAGGCCTTGCGTGAGCTAAAGAGGCCCCTCGACGTAATCGAAGGGCCTTTGATGGATGGCATGAAGGTCGTCGGCGAACTTTTCGGTGCAGGTAAGATGTTTTTGCCGCAGGTGGTCAAGTCTGCGCGCGTAATGAAAAAAGCCGTTGCTTGGCTTGAGCCGCATATGGAGCGAGAAAAACTTGCTGCAAAATCTAATGTGGCTTCAAACCAGGGAAAATTTCTCATAGCGACCGTCAAGGGTGATGTTCACGATATCGGGAAAAATATTGTGGGCGTCGTGCTTGCGTGCAACAACTATCAGGTACATGACATGGGCGTCATGGTTCGCTGTGAGGATATACTCGAGAAGGCAAAAGATATTGGAGCGGATATGATCGGCCTTTCAGGTTTGATCACGCCGTCACTAGATGAGATGATTCATGTAGCCAAGGAAATGGAGCGACTTAATTTTAAAGTTCCTTTGCTCATCGGCGGTGCTACGACCAGCCGCGCTCACACAGCCATAAAAATTGCGCCTTGCTACAGTGGTCCCGTCGTTCATGTCGGTGATGCGTCATTGGTCGTTAACGTTTGTTCGGCATTGACGAGCCCGAGTCAAAAAGTTGACTTTATTAAGTCACATCAAAATAGCCAAGATGAAACGCGTCAGCGTTGGCATGAGTCCCAGAGGAAAGCGACCTTCGTGTCATATGATGCGGCTGTTAGAGGTAAATTTGCATCTAACTGGAAAGATGTGTCTGTCGATGAACCCGCGAAAAAAGGCGTTGTGGTTTACGACAGCCTTAGTGTTGATGATGTTTTGCCTTTTATTGACTGGTCTCCATTTTTCTGGACTTGGGGCATTCAAGGTGTTTATCCGAAAATTTTTGAGAGCAAAAAGTACGGGCAAGAGGCAAAAAAGCTTTTTGCCGATGCACAGGAGATGCTCGCAAAAATTTCAAGGGATCGTGCGTTCAAGCCAAGGGCGGTCGTTGGTATTTGGCCTGCGAATGCCGACGGTGATGATGTGATTCTTTATAAAGATGAGTCGCGAAAAAAGCCTCTATCGAAGTTATGTTTTCTAAGACAGCAGCGTGAGAAGTCCGAGGCTGGAGACTACCTGTGTTTGGCTGACTATGTTGCGCCCAAAGATTCTGGAAGGGCGGACTGGGTTGGGGCGTTTGTCGTTACCGCTGGATCCGGAGTTGACGAGCTAGCCAAGCGGTATGAGCATGAACACGACGACTACTCGGCAATCCTTGTGAAGGCGCTGGGGGACCGAATAGCCGAGGCGTTGGCCGAAAAGATGCACAAAATGGTACGCGAGACTTGGGGTTATGAGGACCCGTCAAAGCCGGTGAGTATCGATGAACTCATCCGCGAAAACTATAGAGGTATCCGCCCTGCACCGGGTTATCCAGCTTGTCCTGATCACACGGAGAAGTCCAAAATTTGGGAGCTTCTCGAGGCAGAGAAGCATACGGGTGTCAGTCTGACCGAGAGTTACGCAATGAGTCCCGGCAGTTCGGTGAGCGGATTATATTTTGCACACCCTAAGGCTAAATATTTTAGGGTTGGCGATATAAAAAGAGATCAGCTTCAGGCTTATGCTGATAGAAAGGGGCTTCCGATCGAAACTATCGCGAAATGGCTTGCTCCCCATCTTTCAGACTCGCTATGATGTAAGTCTTAAATTTAACCATGGGAGTGTCTTCAATGAGATTCGCAGTTCTTGCTTTATTCGTTTACGCCGGTGTCTCAGCGTCTTTGGCAAACTCAGCTGAAGATCGTTCTATTTGGTTGCAAGCCGGACAGTGCGTGGTTGTCGGTGGGCAGCAAGTTTGTGCCCAAAAAGCACCTGAAGGCACTCCAGCTGGCTGTCCCTCGACTCCAACATTACCAAACAAGATCACCCACCACTGTAAAAATGGGATCAAGCATGAGTCGGATCCTAATTTAAAGGGCTGGGCCCACATCATCATTACGAGATCCCCAGATGGGAAAAAGTTATCTGAAGAGGTTGAAAAAACCTATGGTCCACTCGGTAAGAAGGAATGTATGACCGATATGGAAAAGGCTAAACTCGGAAACTGAGACTTAGCGATCACGATGACAAGCCCCCCCGTGGAGCCCTTTAGTCGAGGGCTCCACGGGGGGTTTGTTGTCTAGACCTTTGACACTGTCCAGATTATGCCGCTCCCCGGCATTTGCACCCGCCTGTAATATTATGAAATCATTAATAAAAGTATCATAAAATAGGGTCCTAGGCTTGGCCTGATTGTTGCTCTCTCGAGGGGTGGATCGCTTGCATTTGTAATTTTGAAGCCGAGGTTGTCGTGACTGGGATTAGAAAACATCCGCATGAAACGTCTCATGTAAAGCTCGCAGTCGTAGCTCTTTTCGTGTTGTTGACGGCCGCGTGCGGTACTGGCCAGATTCAGACCAATAAGCCTGTAGGGCAGGGCAGTGAGTCGCGCATTCGGGCAAATGTTGTCGATCTTGGCAATGGGTTTGTTCAAGTTGAGGCTCAACCGACAAGACAAATTAGCGGCGGTTCATTTGTATATTGTTTGTCTAGTTTGGATGCCTGCCGCAGTAATCCGCAGGGGCAGCAAAAGCTACAACTAGCCGATGGATCATCTACACCCATGGGTGTTGCGACTGTGGCCGCACACAAAATCCCTCAAGCTATTAGTAAAGATCAAGTGCAAGTCGTCTCGTTGTCGGCAATTGATTTTAATTCAAAGAATCCAATTTGGCTTGCAGTGAAACTCGACGGTTCAGTCGTCGAAGAAGAGCGTACGGATGATCAGGCCGCCATTAGCTCTGAGCCACTAAATCCGGCCATCGACAGGTTTGAATATGATCGCACGTCGATCGAGCGTGCTGCGCAGAAATTAACGGGCGTTGATTTCGACTATAAATTTGGTCAGGCAAACCTCCACGCAACGGCTCCGAAGATTAGAACTAAGATCACAAATACAAGTTTGACTGCCATGAAATCAAAACTGGGTGTGGTTTTGGGTGGATACGCCTTAACAGACTCATCAAAGTATGTCGTGAGTCTCACGGCCGTTACATTGGATGACCAAGGTGTATTAACTCTGACGGGTGAAAATTTGCAGCCGGCGACCGTCTACAAAATGCGACTACACTTCTTTGATCGTAGTGATCGTACTCAAGCAACAGCAAGATATATGGGATCGACGAGTCGTACCTATAATTTCGTGACCGATGGCGTCGGAGACGCTTTGACTCGGTTGCGCGCTAGGATCGTGATGCGCGGTTTGGCTGAGGAGAGTGATTGGGATTTGAATCGGTATGACCGGAGTAAAAATTACACTCACGGAGCTGGCGGTTGGTGTCATGTGTTTTACAATTGGGTTATCACGCCATATCTTAAAACAAGATCTGGCTCCGTGAATACTCACTATAGTCAGTCTTATTGGTCAGGACTGGGTGCCGTTATGAATGGCTCGACACTGGTGGAGAAGAGTAAGACGGAAGCTATTATGGGGGATTACTTCCGAGTTGGTAGTCATGCAGCTATGATACTAGCCTATGATACGGCTAAGAAGCAGTTTGCGACACTCGAAGGCAACTTTAACAACAGTGTTGAGTTCTACCAAAGATCTCCCGGCGCGTTAAGCTGGGTCGGGCATATAAATTCCCAAATGCTCAAAGACTCTGCCGTGCAAGAGTTACCTTAGCATATGAGCTGCGCGCGTCGTTGACTGCTCGTCAACGGATCTGATTGGTTCATTCTGCTACATGCCGATTAACGTTTTCTTTAGAAAATTTTAAATAAAAAAAATGTAATAAAATTCATCCTAGTCGCTCTGGACACGGTTGTATTTTGTTTGTACTAAAGCGCTGAAAACGCGGCTTCGTTTGCCGATCACACGAAACGGTACTACGACGTCCGATAAACAATCACCCTGAATAGGAGATTTTCATGAACGAGGCGCTAAGAGATTTGCCCATACCCGTACGAGTGGCAGAGAACAAAGATGAGTTCAATATTGTGGGTGATAGTGAACCGATGCGGAGGTTGAAGAAGATCATTAGACGAGTTGCCGAAAGTAAAGCAGATACAGTTCTCGTACACGGAGAGAGTGGGTCGGGTAAAGAACTAGCCGCTCGAGCCATTCATGAGTGGTCGAATCGGAGTAGCTGTCCGTTTGTCGAGGTGAACTGTGCCAGTATTCCGGAAGCTTTGCTCGAAAGTGAGCTTTTTGGTCACGAGCGGGGCGCGTTTACAGATGCCAAGGAGCGAAAATTGGGACTTTTTGAGGTTGCCGGCGGTGGCACGGTTTTTCTGGATGAGATTGGCGAGATGCCAGCCAAGCTGCAAGCCAAACTTTTGCGGGTCCTTGAGTATCGCCGCTTTAGGCGCGTGGGTGGAACGAGGGATATTGACTTTCAAGGCCGGATTGTGGCCGCCACAAACCGCAATCTTGAAAACGAAGTCATCAACGGCAACTTTCGCGCAGATTTATACTACAGGCTCAATGTTGTACCGATTGTTGTACCGCCGCTCAGAGAAAGACGCCCGGATATCCCGCAGCTCGTTGATCATTTGCTTTCACGGATTTCGGCTGCGTTGGGTGTGAATAAACCAATTGTAGACGAGGCCGCATTGGCAGAACTCCAAAATCACAGCTGGCCCGGTAATGTTCGAGAACTAAAAAATACGCTTCAAAGGAGTATTATTTTTAACCAACCCAAAATCATCTCATCTGACGTTCTGGAGATCGACTACGCAGACCACCTGGCTGCGGGACAATTGCCCCATAGCGAGGCTCCTAGGCCTGCTCTTAAGCTTGACACTCTGTCAGACGACTTTCCAACAGCAGCCTCAGATTTTATCTTGCCGATGGGTGGTATTGATTTGGAGGATTTAGAAAAGAGGCTTTTAAAAGAGGCTTTGGAACGCGCCAGATTTAATCAAACAAAAGCCGCAAGACTTCTGCACGTGACTCGCCACACGTTAAGATACCGTCTTGAAAAGTTTGGGCTCCTCGAAGGCGCCGTTTCTTAGGTTATTTATATGATGTTTCGAGACCGCATCGATGCAGGAGAGCGGCTCGGGGATAGACTCCGCGAGCGCCTTAGTGATTTTTGTATGAGCGGTGACTCAAAGCCACTGGATGCCGTTGTGTTGGGCTTACCTCGCGGCGGTGTCCCAGTGGCTAGGGAAGTAGCCAAGAAGTTAGGGTTACCAATCGATATATTGGTCGTTAGAAAAATTGGTATGCCTGGTCATGAGGAGCTGGCTCTGGGAGCGTTGGCCAGTTACGGGGCTGAGTATATGAATCAAGATTTGATTGATAGCATGCAAGTCGATCCGTTAACGATACAGCGTCTTAGATCAAAGAAAAAATCTGAGGTTGACCAGCGCGAGGGTATGTTTATGACAGGCCGCAAACATGTGGATCTGGCTAACAAGTGTGTCATCTTGGTTGATGATGGTTTAGCGACCGGTGCTAGCATGAAGGCGGCCGTGCAAGCCGTCCGCTCCAAGCATCCAGCTAGGGTTGTCGTCGCGGTTCCGGTGGCACCATCTGCTGCAGTCACGGAACTTCGAGGGGTCGCTGATTTTGTGGTATGCCTGACACAGCCTGAGTTTTTCTATGGGGTAGGTGGCTCCTACCATGTCTTTGCGCAAACGTCAGATGAGGAGGTCTTGTCTATTTTGAAGGGAGTGTAAGGTCGATAAACTGGCGCACCTCGCTGGTGCATCACTATTTTTAATCTCGGGAGGCAAAGCCTCCTTAAGG
>JBEIGW010000023.1:0-18116 GCA_040381655.1 Deltaproteobacteria bacterium | reverse complement strand
GCCACGTAGTTGCTGCAATGATTTTACACTGGGGCCCATGGCTCAAGCGTGCGCTTGAACAGAAAAAATGATTTGTTATCGGAGGTAATCATTGTGAGTGGAAACTCGGTGTCGTGAGTTTTTCTTAGCAGTTCCTTAACGTGGATGGTTGTTGGCGTGCTGGTTTTAATTTGTTCGATAGTATTCAAACACAGACAACTACTCACAGTTTTTTTTGCGGCTTTGGTGTCGTTAGGTCTTGCAGACCTCGTGTCTTTTCGAGTTGTGAAGCAGTTAGTTGGTAGAGAGCGTCCGTGCCGGATAATGGAGGACGTTCATCTAGTTCTTGATCAATGCGGCGGTAGTTACGGATTTACCTCAAATCATGCGGCGAATGCCTTTGCGGTCTGGGCGATAGTTGCTCTAGGATTTGGCGCAAGGTCTTATACATCTGCACTTGTGATCTCGCTGGCGTCATTAGTAGCCGTTAGCCGCGTGTATTTAGGGGTTCACTTCGTAGGCGACATCTTTGGCGGCGCCATGTTGGGCATCATGATTGGTTTGCTGGTAGCGCGGATTGGTATCCTAAAGTATTGCGAACAACTAGCCAAAAAAATCGAAGATTACCGCGCCTCATCTGGGAAATAACGCCCACCACTATCAGATAATTTGACGAGGGATTTTGGGGGCGCAAATCGCGCGCCTAGTTTGGATTCAAGATGACGCATCCGTTTGACCACATCGTCGGCACCACATAAATCAACGTACTTGAATGGTCCTCCGTGAAATGGCGGAAAGCCAACACCAAATACACTGCCAATGTCGCCTTCATACGGAGTTGGAATGACACCATCTTCCAGACACAGAATCGATTCATTTATGTATCCGAGCACGCATCGATCAATCATTTCATCTTTCGATACAGTGGCGCCCTCTTTGGCGCCGATCAGTTTGTAGATCTCTGGATCCACTCCGCCGCGTTTGCCGTCGTCGTAGGTATAAAAACCTTTTCCGTTTTTGCGACCAAGTCGACCGCTGTCGGCCACGGCCTTGAACCAGTCAGGCATCTTAAATCTTGCAGGCCAGGCTGTTTCCATGGTCTTTAAAACATGCATGCCAATGTCTAAACCAACTTCATCGATAAGCGTGATCGGACCAACTGGCCATCCGAACCCAGTCAGTAAGTCATCGATTTGATCGATGGGCACACCTTCTCCAACCATCATCGCAGCTTCAGCCAAATAAAACGCCAAGGCTCTGTTGACATAAAAGCCAGGGCTATCTTTTACGACGATAATGGTTTTACCCATCTGTTGGCCTAGCTCAACGATACGAGCGACTACCCATGGCGCGGTTTTCTCCGCTACAACGACCTCTAGCAGGGGCATCTTTTCGACCGGCGAGAAAAAGTGCATGCCAATCACTCGTTCAGGGTGAGCAGATTTCGCTGCAATGTTTGCTAAAGGTAAAGCAGATGTATTGCTTGCAAAAATCCAATTGCTATGGGACGAGGGTTCGATGCCGGCGAGTATTTTTTGTTTTAATGAGAGCTCTTCAAAAACAGATTCGATCACGACGTCTAATTTGCCAAATCCTTCTGGCGATAGTTGAGGTGAAATTTGAGCAAGCCGGCTTTCCGCCTCAAAGTATTTAAGACGACGCCTTTTCACCTTCTTATAAAAGAAGGATCGAGCGCTATTCATAAGACGCGCTAGAGAGTCTTTGCTGGGATCACTAACGGCTACCCTAAGGCCACGATCTGCGCAGACCGTCGCGATACCACCGCCCATAAATCCGCCGCCGATGACCCCGACGCTTGTGACTTTGGACTCGATCCCAAAGCGCTCCTTACCGGCATCTTTATAGGGATGCTTCTTAACAGCGTTAGTGGAGTGAAACAAGTGAACTAAAGATTTAGATTCTTTCGTCTGGGTGAGTTCTCCAAAGAACTTTGCCTCCAGTGCCAGACCTTTTTCTAGCGTGGTTTCAAAACCAGAAAATATAGCATCGAGAGCTTTATATGAGGCGGGATAAAAACCCTTGGTTTTTTTTGTGACCTCTTGCCGAGCCTTGATCGACATAACTTTTCGTCCGATCAGATTCCCCTCTAAAACCCGCGACGCCAGGTCTTTTTTCCTGTTTGAATCGGTTTTGCGCTCAGCGCTAGCTAGCTTCAGCGCTTCGGCAAGTAATATACCGTCGGGAACGCAGGCATCGACGAGCCCCATTTTTAGGGCTTTAGGTCCATCAACTCGCTTTCCGGTTAATATCATGTCTAGCGATGCCGCTAGGCCTATGAGCCGCGGGAGACGCTGTGTTCCGCCTGCGCCTGGTATGAATCCCAACTGTATTTCTGGTAAACCTAATTTTGTCTTTTCGTCGTTGGAGGCGACTCGCCACGTGCATGCAAGTGCAAGCTCAAGTCCTCCGCCTAGACATGCGCCGCGAATCGCCGCCACAGACGGCTTTCCAAGCCTACTGATTTTTTGGAAGATATCCTGCATGGCGCGGGAACCCTGCTCGGCAGCCTTGGCGGACGTGAACTGAGCAATTTCATCGATGTCAGCACCCGCAATGAATTGATCAGGCCGCCCACTGACGATGATAATTCCCTTACAGGTCGAGTCCTCGCTAACCTTCGTCAGAGTTGAGTCAAGTTGACGCAGCACAGCCTCCGAAAGAGTGTTAGCATCTTTGTCCTCTCGCAGGAACGTAAGTATAGCGATGCCATTTTCTTTTTTAATTTGAAAATAAGTTGTCATATAAGGATTTGCTCCGTAGTTACTTTGCTCGCTCGATTAACATAGCGCCCGCCATCCCGCCCTGTGCGCAGATAGAGATGACTCCAAGGGTTTTGTCTAGGCGTCGAAGGCCGTATGTTAGTGTGGTTGCAAGCCGTGCGCCAGTGGCGCCAAACGGGTGACCAATCGCAAGTGCACCGCCATGAACATTTAGCTTTTCATCCGGAATCAATCCAAATGGCTTACTGTCACCCAGATAACTTTCGCAGAAAGCCTTAGAGTCCATCGACTTAATACAGCTAAGCACCTGAGCCGCAAACGCTTCATGAATCTCGAACAGATCAATATCTTTAATAGTCAAATTGTTGCGCTTAAGAAGAAGTGGAATAGCGAGTGCAGGGCCTATGAGTAGCTGATCGTGAGGGTTTACGCCGACAAACAGGACGTCTCGTATAATGGCTTTAGGTGACAAGCCGATGGACTTGGCAAACCCTGCATCGGCGATCAAGCACGCCGCGGCCCCATCAGTCAGAGCTGACGAGTTGCCTGCGGTTAGAGTGCCATACTTTCTATCAAAAGCAGGACGAAGCTTGGCCAGAGCTTCCAGAGTGGTGTCGCCTCGAATGAGATTGTCTTTGTCAACGCATGCTTTGAACGACGGAGGCGCCCAAACGGGTACAATCTCGTCTCGGAATACTCCAGACTCCTGCGCTATAAATGCCTTTTTATGGGAAGCCACAGCGAAGGAGTCTTGCTCTTCCCGTGTAATCTCGTTTTTCTTCGCCATGATCTCTGAGTGTTCGCCCATTGTGAGGCCTGTGAGCGGCTCGCTGACGCTCGGTGGTTTTGGTAGCCAGGCCGAGGCAGAGAAATCTTTCAAAAGCATGAGTCTTGCCGCGGCAGTTTTCGCCTTATTTAATTTCACAAGAAATCTACGAGCTTCTTTTGAATAAACAATGGGCACATCACTCAAACACTCAACGCCGCCTGCGAGGACGAGTTGGGAATGACCAGCAATAATGCTGCGAGCAGCATCGGCGATAGTCTGCATGGAGCTTGTGCACGCGCGATTTAGGGTGTATCCGTGAATGTGTGACGGCAATCCTAAATTTATGATGGTATCGCGCGCGACATTACCGTTCTTGGTCTGTGGGACCACGACTCCGCATGTGATTTCGTCAAGCTCGCCAACCTCAACCCCACTTTTTTGTATCAGACCAGCGATTGTCCGGCTGTAAAGTTCAAGCGCATCGCACTCTTCAAATGCGCTGAACGACTTCACAAAGGCTGTTCTAGCGCCGTCGACTATAACGGGTTTTTTTGAGGACGCGCTTCTGGCGCGTACGTATGAATGGGCCATGGTCATAATTAGCTCCTACTTGGCGGACTTCAGATTCCTTTTGATACTTCCATAATCTTTCTTACGAATATCACGACGGCTGGGTCATTGTTTTTAAAAATGCCGCCGCAGCGCATTTTTTCTTTATCAAACCAAACAACTTCTACGGGGATTGAGATTGCGCGAGGTGCAGAAATGCCAAATGGCGACAGGGGGATGCTGAGAACGAGTTGCTCACCCTGTGAATAATCAGCTTTTCCTGTGAATTCGATCTTGAAACCATTTTCACTCACATCAAGCAGAACGGCGCTTTTAATGCCAAATGGCCACCAACTCAGACGCCGCATTTCCACGAGAGCGTGTGATATAACCCTCTCTGCGCGGTTATTTGATTCATTTTTGTCTTTAGAATGATCCAAATTGGCGGTCCTAGCGAAAACTTATGAGTAGATTTGGTTCCGAGGTCCCAAAATTGTATAATATATTGCCGATATGGGGCAATCGACGCCTCACTATTTAAGTGACAGTATCTATTTAGTTCATCCACGTGTGGAAATTATGACCAAAGAAGCCACCTTTAAATTAGCAGGACGATACCGGGTCGTGGTTTTGGGGGGTGGTATCCATGGCGTCGGGGTCGCTCACGACCTCGCTAGCCGGGGATGGAAAGACGTGTTGGTGGTTGAAAAATCAATCGTGGGAGCAGGTACAAGTTCAAAAAGCACCAAGTTGATTCATGGGGGTCTTCGTTACCTGCAGCACCCCCGGGACTTTCCCCTTGTTGCCGAGGGTCTTGGCGAGCGCGCATTGCTGACAAAACTTCTTCCCGATATTGTAAAACCTTTGCCATTTGTCTTTCCAGTGATGAAAAAGGGAGGTATGCCACGCTTTATTATAAAGATTGGCCTAATGTTGTATGATTTTCTTTCTAGAGGCCGATCTCTCGGCACCCATAAATGGCTCTCGACTGAGCAGGCATATAGTGATGCCCCAATTTTAGATAAGTCAGTTTTCAAAGGGTTTTACCGTTTTTATGATGGTCAGACCGATGACTTCGCACTTACTCAACGTGTCGCTGATTCGGTGCGCATGCTTGGTGCCAGTGTAGTCGAACACACAACAGTTGAACGCATTGTCCATGACCAATATGGTTGGCGGATGACGATCAGAGGGCCTGATGGTACCCATGATGTTACCGCAAAATATGTGGTTAATGCCCTTGGCCCCTGGGCGCACGAGCTATTGGATGCCTCAAGCATTAAACCCAAAGTTGTCGGTTTTAATAATGCAGGAATTCATTTGATAGTCCGAGATCTCGGATTGAAAGCAGGCTTGTTTCTTCAATCCCCGGAAGATGGCCGTATATTCTTCGTGCTTCCGTGGGAGGGGCTTACGCTCATTGGAACAACCGAGGATATTGTCAATGGGCCTGCCGATAGCTGTAAAGTAGAGCAGCATCAGGTTGATTACCTTTTAGAGCGCTGTAACCGATTTCTATCGGTTAAGCTGTCTGAATCTGATGTCATATCAAAATTTACAGGAATGCGGTGGTTGGCTCGAGCAAGTGATAGCTCTCTTTCGGACACGTCTCGTACTCATCTAATCACGGAACATCGAGAACAAAGTGATATTTTGTATACGATTTATGGCGGAAAGCTTACAGCCTACCGCGCCTTATCAGAAGAACTTGGAGATAAAATCACACGCGCGTTTGGCGATCGTACACCTTCGGCTACAAAGAAAGCTGATTCTTGGGCGCCGGCAAGGGCGCAGCCGCCAGAGTTGCAGGTACCAAGACGATTCGAAAAAATCTGAGTCATAGATTTACGGTAAAACAAGCGAATGTTAAATCGGCAAAAAACCAAGACACCGAAAACTAGACCAAAACGCCCACTTGGTAGGGTGCTTCAAAGTGTCAGGCAGGTCCTTCGGATATCCCACGTGGAGGAGAAAGAAGCCGTTTGGCAATGGGGACAGCCAACACTTTCCGCTCTGCCGCCCACATTTGATGTCGCTATTTGGAATATATGGAAGGGCTCAGGTGGCGATTTATTCCATGGAGAATACAACAACCTTGTCAAAGGACGTCACCTGCTGCTTCTGCAGGAGGTGTTGTTGACCCTTAAAGCCCTTGGCAACTTTGCACCAAAAGGCTTTGCGGCGAGTCATGGCGCAACCTATCGACGACGAGATGGGCTACGGGACGGTGTCATGACGGTTTCGGCTGCGGCTCCAATTGAGACGGCAACGCGAGTGCTATGTCATTCGCCAGAGCCGTTACTTCGGACGACAAAAGCTACCTTGATCTCAAGATTTAAAATAAAAGGGCACGAAAAAAGTCTTTGTGTGGTCAATACTCATGCCACTCTCGTGCGGCGACCTGCCACTGCAGTTAGGGAGATCGAGAAGGTGTTAAAAAAAATCCGTGATCACGACGGCCCGATTCTTTATGCAGGCGACTTCAACACATTTTCGAAGACGTACATCAGGGAAGTTGACAGAGTCATGTCAACCATCGGTCTTGAGCGAGTTCTCCTGGATGCGGACCCGAGAAGCGCGACAACAGCACTCGATCAGTTGTATGTTCGTGAGATAAACGTACTCAAAGCCAGGGTTGAAACAGGCTACCTTCACTCGGATCACTTCCCTATAACGGCGACGTTAGAAATTCGCCCCTGAACGACGCGCTGTCAGAGCCGAAGTGTCAATTTAAAACGATCTTTGCAGTGCAATCGAAAAACGATCAATTGGCGACGAAACGCTGCCCGTAATCGTGTTTTTAATTACTTTTGAGGACTCAGCCTGCACACTGTAACCCGTGCGGCCTTGATTGATTTGCCACTCGCCGCGCACGCCTTGGGTCGATTGCGAGTAAGCAACGTTCAATTGGGACGGGACTGCGCCGCCAAATGTGCTTTTTGCTACGATGTCCGTTAGTTTAAATTTCTCATCAAATTTTTGAGATATTGTTGTGTTGATGATTACAGGAGTCGAAACCTCTGTGCGCAGCGTTTTGTCAATGGATGTGCTGCCAACAATCATCTGACAAGAGACCAGGCCTTCGAACTGACTGACGGTCACTCGTGCGCCCGGGATAGCGCCATTTGAAATCTGATCACCAATCGAATCATCATTGTTAGGGGAGTCGATTTTTATTGTCAGTTTTGAGCTTGGCAATCGACCCCATCTGACGGTGGGCTCCGCAGGTGCTGTATCTGTGGGATTGGAGAAAACTCGCTGACTCGCAGCAGCGTCCAGACGATCAATCGTATAAATGACCTGAGCCGGTGTGGCATATACTCGGTCAATATCATTAATGCTGCCGAATCCGGCTAGAGGGATTGAATCATTGGCAGGTAAAATATCGCGCTCGATTAGTCCGTAGCGAATGTTGTTGATAGGCTTTGATGCGCTAATCTGTGTGCTCAAATTAAATGTCAGCCCATTTTTAAAGCGTTCAAATATAGGGATGCTTTTCTTAAGGTTGACCTCTGCGGCCTTTCGGCTCTGCATGACTAAAGTCTGCATCAGAGCAGAGTCATCGATCCTGCGGGCAGAATTATCAGGATCGTAAGAAAGTAACGCCATTTGTTTTGCCCAGGCGCCTTTTGAGAGACCAGGCGTTCGCGACGCTAAATCTCTGAGCGCGGTATTGTTGCCGCTTTGGCGTTGGGTGGTTGTAACAGCGATCTCTTTGAGTTTTGATATGATTGTTTGCCCCAAGCTTTTGGGTTCGATAAACTTCCGGTTGAGATCTTGACGAACTTGCTCTTTGTCGAATTTAACAATACGAACGTCATCTGCAAGGACAAGAGTCGGGCAACCAAAAGTAAAATAAATGATGGTGCCTAATGCAAAATATTTGTGTTTTAGTGTCTGCACGACGTCTGTTCCCTTCAAGGCATTCGACTCAAATTGCGAGGCAGGGTCCACCCTTGGCCGAATCCTCTTGGAGCCAACTGCAAACGCCGCGCCAGCACCACTGCCGGAATAAATCACTGAATTTATTGATTTTTATTCCCTTCGTTAGAGGGTCAGCCTGTCAATAAACCTGACACTCCGCCCTTGCGCCTAAACCCCTAAAAACGCTATGGTTAGCCCTCATAAAAGGCCCCAGGGTCAGTGCCCACAACAACCCGAAACCTATAGGTAAATTCATGAAAGCCATCCGCCCCGATGTGAGCCTCCCGGAAATGGAGCGCGAGGTTCTGGATTTTTGGCAACAACTGAGCGTCTTCGAGAAACAAAACCAGCAACGCCAGAACTCGCCGGAATTCGCTTTTTATGATGGGCCGCCATTTGCCAATGGCCTGCCCCATTATGGCCATCTGCTAGCAAATACGATCAAAGACATCGTGCCTCGCTATTGGATCATGCGGGGCTACAAGGTTGAGAGGAAATTTGGTTGGGATTGCCACGGTGTGCCCGTCGAATATGAGATTGAAAAGAGAGACAACCTTAAGGGCTCTGGGGCGATCAAAGAATTGGGAATTGGCGAGTTCAACGAACGCTGCCGGGCGTCGGTTCTTCATTATGCAAAAGAGTGGCAACGAACGATCACACGCCTAGGCCGCTGGGTGGACTGGAATAACCAGTACCGAACCATGGACAAGACGTTCATGGAGTCAGTTTGGTGGGTTTTTAGCGAGCTATTTAACCGAGGGCTCGTATATCGTAGTCACAAAGTCGTTCCGTATTCACCTAGGCTGACAGCGGTGCTTTCAAACTTTGAGGCCAATCAAAATTATAAGATGACCCAAGATCCATCGGTTTATGTCCGCTTCAAGATTAAAAATAAAGATGAGTATTTTCTGGCTTGGACGACAACTCCTTGGACTTTGATTTCAAACCTCGCACTGGCCGTCGGCCCTGAAATCGACTACGTGAAAGTTCGCGCAAGTTCTGATGGCCATATCTACTGGGCGGCCGAAGCAAGGCTTGAGGCTATTTTCAAAAAATCAAAATCGGGCGAAAGCACGTTCGAGATTCTTGAGAAGGCAAAAGGATCCCAGCTAAAAGGCATGAGTTATGAGCCTCTATTTCCCTACTTTGCATCGCATGCCAAGTCCTTTGTTGTTTTAAGTGATAACTATGTCACAACCAGTGATGGTACAGGCATTGTTCACCAAGCCCCGGCCTACGGTGAAGATGACTTCCGAGTGTGTAAAGATGCCGGCATTGAATTTGTCGATCCTATTGATGAGGAGGGGCGATTTAAGGATCCAGTTAGCGATCTGGTTGGTGTTAATTTTAAAGAGGCTGACCGAGACATCACGCGTCGTTTAAAAGCAGAGAATAAGCTGTTTCGCCAAGAGACAATTGATCACAGTTATCCTTTCTGCGACCGAACAGATACGCCACTTATGTACAGGGCTGTGCCGGCATGGTATGTGGCGGTTGAGAAAATTGTTCCGTCTCTGGTCGCCAATAACCAAAAAATAAATTGGGTTCCCGCCCACCTCAAAGACGGCCGGATGGGTCATTGGCTGGAAAACGCCAGAGATTGGGCGATAAGTCGAAATAGATTTTGGGGAACTCCGCTTCCAATCTGGGTTTGTGATAAAGACGATCAGCATATCGAGGTCTTTGCCAGCGCGCCTGACTTGGAAAAAAAGGCCAATCGCAAACTTGACGACCTCCATAAGCATTTTGTTGATGACATTAGCTTTGGCTGCGGGAAATGCCCAGGCCGCATGCGACGTGTCTCGGAAGTGTTTGATTGTTGGTTTGAGTCCGGCAGTATGCCTTATGCCCAACTTCACTATCCATTTGAAAACAAGGATCGATTCGATCGGATTTTTCCCGCCGATTTCATTGCAGAGGGCTTAGATCAAACTCGCGGGTGGTTTTATACGTTGTCGGTTTTATCCACGGCGCTCTTCAATAGACCGGCGTTTAAGAACGTAGTCGTAAATGGCATTATTTGTGACGAGACCGGAAAAAAAATGTCAAAGCGGCATCGTAATTACACGCCACCAGAGGAGCTTTTAGATAAGTACGGCGCCGATGCTACCAGACTATATATGGTCAATTCGCCTATTTTACGTGGTGAGGATCTTATCTTTTCGGATAAAGGGGTCATCGAGACGATTCGCGCGGTTATTCTGCCGCTATGGAACGCTCAAAGCTTTCTGACAACCTATGCGGAGGCAGATGCTTGGAAGCCTACCGAGAGACATGTTCTCGGCCATCCTCCGAAAGCGAACGCAGAAATGGATAAATGGATCATTAGCCGCTTTCATACGATGATCGAAAGCGTCCATAGCCATATGGAAAATTATCATCTCTACGCAGTTGTTCCGGTTTTGCTTAGCTTCATTGATGATTTAACCAACTGGTACATCCGGCTCAGTCGACGCCGTTTTTGGGGTAAACAAGACGCCGCCAAGTCTGGATTAGATCCAGATCAAATCTCAGCCTACGAAACCCTTTATTACGTTGTGCTGGAATTCACGAAGGTTTTCGCGCCATTTGCCCCGTTTGTGTCCGAGCAAGTGTTTCGCAATTTAACGGCTGGCGTGCCTCAGGCGCCTCAGTCAGTGCATCTTGCCGATATTCCAACCGCGAGAAAGGATCTTATTGACTCAGCCCTTGAGGAGCAGATGAGTCTGATTCGTCGATCCACCGAGCTTGGCCGTGCACTGCGCGCCAAGCACCAGATAAAGACAAGGCAGCCCCTTGCGTCACTATTGGTTATCACTCGCAATGAGCAGGACCGAAATATCATCGATAGAGGCCGTTCTATTTTGACGGACGAATTGAATGTGAAATCTATTGAATTTTCGACGGATGAGGCGCGTTACGTCAGCCTTGGGGTTAAGCCAAATCTTAAAACACTCGGGAAGCGGCTCGGCGCGTCAATCGGCCAAGTCAGAGCCGAGTTCGAGGCTCTCTCCAAAGATCCGCAAAAGGTCGCTGAGTTTTTATCAAAAGCCGAGCAGTCCGGAAAAGTTAGTGTTGCAGGCTTTGAGTTATCCACAGACGATTTACTCATTGACCGAGGTCCTAAAGATGACCGACTTATAGCGACGGATCGGGGTGTGACCGTGCTTCTCGATGTGAAGCTTACGGAGCAATTAATTAGCGAGGGTTATGCGCGAGAGGTTGTGAGCAGGGTTCAGAATTTGCGCAAGGAATCGGGCTTAAATGTTGTCGATAGAATCGCTTTGTCCATAGTGTGTGGAGACAGCTTGAAGCAGACCATAGAAACTCATCGTGATTATATCAGTGGCGAGACCCTAGCCAGTAAGATTGAATTCAAAGGGGACATCTCGTCGCTCGGGCAACGAGTCGAGAGTGATGTTGAGGGGCATGCCATCCAAATAGGTTTGGTAAAGATCTAATGCGCGCACTCGTGTTTGCGATCATGTGTTCATCGTTATTAACGTCATGCTATCTTTCACGGCAGGGTTATCGGCAAGCTGAGTTGCTTCTGAGTCGGGAGCCGATAGATAAGGTTCTTGAGGCGGGTAACATAACGCCGGAAACTAAAAAAAAATTGACGTTTACAAAGAGCGTTCTTGATTTTGCCAAAAAATCAGGCCTCGAGATTGGGAATTCATATAAAGACTATATTGAACTCAGAGGCGAGGCGGTCTCATACACTGTGCAGGCAGCAAAACCAACTCAACTAGAGCTCAGGTCGTGGTGGTTCCCAATCGTGGGGCGTGTACCGTATCTAGGATATTTTGATCGAAAAGACCGAGACAAAGAAGCAGAGGCACTCCAAAAACAAGGTTTCGAGATCTATAAAGGCTCAGTAGCAGCATATTCAAGCCTTGGGTGGTTTGCAGATCCCGTCTACTCGTCGATGCTTCGACGAAGTGATGTAGATTTAGCGCATTTGTATTTTCACGAACTTACGCACCGAACGCTCTGGCTTAAAGGCGGCGTAGAGTTCAACGAAAATTTGGCGGAATTTATCGCGGATGTTTTGACGAAGGAGTTTTTTAACAGCCTTAACCGTGTTTCAGAACTAGAGGATTTGAAACTTGAGCAGGAAGACTATCGTCTCTTTAAAGGGTGGCTGGACGAGCTTAGACGCCAAATCAAGACGAGTCTTGAAGCCTCACGTGAGAAGCAAGAGAGAGACCGGGTCTTGGAGAAAACTAAAGTTATCGATATGGCAATTGCTAAAAAGCCAGCGTTTAATCGTGTGGACTTCGTGGGTTCTGGCATCTGGAATAACGCGAGAATTTTGGCGGCAGGCCTTTACTCGCCAAATACGTCATTGTTTGAGAGGTCAGCCGCCTGTTTTGTGAAGCCTGGTGAGCCTGGTTGGGTGGGTAACTTCCTAAAGTCTTTGAAGAAAAATGCCGAGGCAATGGAAGATGGGTTCTCTGCTTTAACGACCCTTTGTAAGGGCTCATGACGTCAAGGAATTAAGTACGAATGACCGACGCGAAGCAGTCATCGCTACCGCAGGAGTTTGAGTACTGGCTCTCGTCCAAGAACTATAAATCTATTCGTCCTGTACTCAAGACGGCTGAGCCAGCTGACATTGGCGAGCGGCTTGCCGAGCTTCCTATCAATGAGCTCGTGGTTTTATTTAGGCTGATTCCTAGAATTAGACGAGCGCAGGTGTTTGCTTACGTTCCATTTGAGCGTCAGGAGGACCTTCTTCAAGCTCTTCCTGAGGCCGTCGTTTCTACGCTAGTTAACGACATGGAGCCTGATGATCGCACGAGGTTATTAGAGGATCTTCCGTTTGAAATTAGGTCACAGCTATTACTGAAGCTATCACCTGAAGAGCGGAGCATGGCATGGCAGCTGTTGAGTTATGCCGAGGATTCCATTGGCCGATTAATGCACCCGGAATTCATTGTAGTGCGTGGAGAAATGAAGGTGCTTGATGCGCTGGAGTATATCCGATGGACGGTTAGAGACGCGGATGAACTACATAGTTTTTTATTCGTGATCGATCCTGCCGGCAAATATAAAGGCGAAGTTAGTCTTGCCAGCCTCATTTTGGCGGATCCCCCTACATTAACACTTGATCAAATTATGGATACGGCGACAGTCGCACTGAATGCAGCTGATGATAAAAGCGTAGCAGTAGACTTCTTTCGAAAGTATGACAAAGCCTTTAGTCCGGTTATCAATCAAGACGGTATTTTAGTTGGCGTACTTACGGCTGATGATGTTTTCGATATTGCCGAGGAAGAGGCCACTGAGGATATCCAGCAGTTCGGCGGTACAGCAACACTAGAGGATAGTTATTTTGAAACTCCCGCCCACGTGTTGCTGTGGAAACGAGCCGGATGGCTTTGCATATTGTTCGTAGGCTCATTTTTTACAGGATCTGCTCTTCATCATTTCGATAACGCGATCGCAGAGATGCGATACTTAGTGTATTTCGTTCCCCTGGTTATTAGCTCGGGTGGTAATGCCGGATCACAGGCAGCGTCTCTCGTGATTCGAGGGCTCGCAGTTCGTGAAATGGAGCTGAAGGACTGGTGGCGAGTTTTTGGCAGGGAAATCCTAATTGGTCTTGGACTTGGGATTATTCTTGGTTTGATTGGATTTTTTAGGGCATGGACTTGGCAGAATAACGTGATAGTTGCCGTTATTGTAGGATCATCATTGGTGGGCACAGTCTTATTTGGTTCTGTTATCGGCGCGATCATGCCGTTTGCTATTAAACGACTAAAGATGGATCCAGCGGTTAGTTCGTCACCATTTATTGCGTCGTTGGTTGATGTGGCCGGTATCGTGATCTACTTCAGCGCCGCACTTTGGTTTGTTCGAGTGCTAGGGCCTATGGCAGGGTTAGACGTTCCTATCTTAACCGAGTGATTCCCAAATGTGGATTGACGATCAAGTTCTCAAATACTATGACCAAGCCGTTTGCACGAAGATATTCGTTCCGGATTTTTCGGCCGTGGTGCTAGGTAGCGCAAATGATGCCGATCTAGAGGTTAATCTACAGAGATGTAATGACCGAGGCATTCCGGTTCTGCGACGCTACGGTGGTGGGGGCACAGTGGTGCTATACCCCGGATGTGTGGTTGTGAGTATCGGTTGCTGGGTGAGAGATCAGTTTAATAATTCCAGGTATTTCAAAAGTATTAATCAGGCTCTCATCACGGCATTAAGCAAAGAGTGGCACGCCATGCAGGCGCTTGGACAAGCTGGCATAAGTGATATTATCTTTGGAGAAAAAAAAGTTGCTGGGACCTCACTCTTTCGAAGTCGCAACTACTTATTGTATCAAGCTAGTATACTTGTTGATCTTGATGTTCAACTTGTGGGCGAGCTATTGCGTCATCCGACGAGGGAGCCTGAGTACCGACGGGGGCGACCGCATTCAGATTTTTTGGCTGGTTTAGTTGATATTGATCCGAGCGTGACATCTCCTGTGGAGGTCGTACGATCACTAGAGATGCATCTATCGCCGGTATTTATTGAGACACTTCATGACGATCTGATACAGCCAGAGCCGGCTCAATATAGGGCGCTTGCTGCGCGGCTGGCGCGGGCTGAGCATCAGTCCGATTAGACCGTTTATTTAAACTATTTTATATCGTACGAACTACCTGGAATAACGTGGGGCCATTAAATTCTCTCTCAAGTTCAGAACTCGAAAAAGTGCTATGATGGACCAACATTAATTTTCAAAAGTAACGTGGAGATCAAATTGATGCATGACGACACCAGCTTTATCGAAAAAGTCGAGTGGGGTGAGGATAAGAAACCTGGTTTCAGGCTGAATTATCCCCCGTCAGAACCCAATGTCATCGCTTTTTCAAGACTCTTCTTGAAGTTGCGTGAATCAAGCAAGATGATGCTTCCTCCGCTTGGTGAAGGTTTGGCCGTTGGTTTCGTGCATATTAAATTCCCCGGCGAAGGCGGTGAAATCATCGAAATGATTCACAGCGCTGCAGGAATTACTGTTGTCTTTGAAACAGAAGATTCTCGTGACTATATTTTTCGGAAGATAAAACACGGCCAGATGGATCTTGGAGATCCTAATTATGAATAGCGGAAAGAGGGGAGGGCGCCCGCTCGATTAGACTTCCGCTTCAAATCCAACGTGATTTTTCGGAGCCGTACTTAGGTGCAATGTGGCGGCTGTAAATGGTATCGCTACTGCGAGCCAGAATGCGTCAAAAATTGTTTTCAGCAGTAGTGAAATAAAATGGCCCATGGACATTTTCAGACCCAAAAAGTGAATGTCGCTTTCCAGCGAGCCCGCTGGGATATCAAACCACACATCCATCACCAGTGCAAAATTCACAATAAGAGAAAATGTCAAAAGCAATGAAAGAAACGTCCCTGCTACAAATAGCACGTTTAAAAAAATCGGCCATCGACCGTAAGGTGTCGGTTCAGCATACCTAAGAAACAGTGTATCCCAAGCGGTGCGAAAGCCACCTTTATGGGTCACAGTCAGCGTCACAGGCAGCATCAGTAGCATGGAGATGCCGATTGTCCCGGCGAGTGGCACGACGGCAATAATGGGCATGATCATGAGTAAGAAAACAAAAACCCCGAGACCCTTAGTGGCCAGAGTGCGAAGGGCTCGAACGCTGACGTCGAGCACTGATGATGGACGGCTTTCAAAGTAGTCAACACTCGTGCGAGCGATAGCCAGGATGCCTACGCAAGTCATGAGTATGGCAGCGGCACCCACCGGGAAAATCTGGCTTAAAATTAGGGAGATGACGCTTTCAATAATTTGGATTGCGGGATCATTCGAGTGGGCTTGGGCTAAATCAACGCCTATGGAGGCTACGCGGGACCACGTTACACTCAGAAGTAAATCGGGGAGTAGAATGAAAATAAACGCTATTAAAAACAAATCCTTACGGCGATTGCCGAGGGCCTCTAGGCCGTAGCTAAAAATAAGGCGCAGCGGGCTTTTGGTAACGTGGGTGGACAAACCTGTACTCCTCATCTATAAGGCGCTCTCGGAGACGCGACAATGGCCGACCCCTTAATGATTACAGAGATATATGCATCTATTCAAGGCGAGTCTTCATATGCCGGCTTACCTTGCACGTTTGTACGCCTTACGGGTTGCCCCTTGAGGTGTCGATGGTGCGATACCGCCTACAGCTTTGAGGGCGGTAAGGCTATGACGTTTGATGAGGTGATGACAGATGTGGCCAGGCAGAAGATTCAGCTGGTCGAATTAACAGGAGGAGAACCCCTAGCCCAAAAGGGATGCATCACTTTGGCGCATCAACTTGTTGAGGCTGGTTATAAGGTTTTGATTGAGACAGGTGGGTCAGAAGATGTCGCTCCACTTGATTCTAGAGTCCACATCATTATGGATATCAAGTGCCCAGGCAGTGGAATGCATGAGCGCAACCTTTGGTCCAATCTCGACGCTCTAAAACCAACTGATGAAATAAAGTTCGTACTTGCCGATCGCGCTGACTACGATTGGGTCCTGGCGATCATTAAAAATCGCAATCTTGAAAGATTTAAGCTTCTTTTTAGTCCAGCTTTTGGACTTCTGCAGCCCAAAACATTAGCGGAATGGATGGTGACCGATAAGGTGCAAGCCCGTCTTAACTTGCAGCAGCACAAGTACATCTGGCATCCACGGGCTAAAGGGGTTTAGTAAGATGCCCACCAACAAAGACTATCTGTCGAGACTTTCGTCGTTGGAATGCCATGATAGTACATACATGCCATCACATGATCCGCTCGTTTTTTCTCGTGCCAACGGTTCACTGATTTGGGACGTTGAGGGTAAAGAGTTTATTGATCTTTGTGCGGGATTTGGCGCGTTGGCTTTGGGGCATGCAAGTGATGCCTTGCGAGATGTTGCAAAAAGGTTCTTGGAAGAAAATCCTCCCATTGAGCATGGGATGGGCGACGTATATCCCGCGGAGGAAAAAGTACTTTTCCTGGAAACGATTAAAGCCATGTTACCACCAGCATACGCAACCGGAGCGTTGGCCTTGGGTGGTGGTCAGGCAGTTGAAATTGCGATGAAGACGGCCATGCTGTCGACTGGAAAAACTGGGTTTATAGTATTCGAAGAAGGCTATCACGGCCTTGACTTAGGCGTGCTACCACTTACGGCTCGATCTGACTTTCGGGCGCCCTTCAAAGAGTGGCTTTCAGAGGACAGAGTTATTCGTGTTCCGTACGGTTGTTCAATTCAGCAGATCAAAGCTGCCGTTAAACAACTAGCTCCTCATGGGCTCTCAGCAATCGTCGTTGAACCGCTTCAAGGTAGGGCTGGGGTGAAATTGCCGCCAGAGGGCTGGCTTTCCATGCTGGCGCAGGCAGCTCATGCCGAGGGTGGGCTTCTTATTTTTGATGAGATTTTTACAGGATTTGGTCGATTGGGTCAGATTACGGCTGCGGAAACCGTCGATGCGGATCTTCTGTGTTTTGGAAAAGCGATTGGCGGAGGCTTTCCCGTGTCGGCTTGTTTTGCAAAAAAACAGGTGATGGACGCATGGCCTAAAAGTGCTGGCGAAGCAATCCACACAGGAACATTTTTCGGTCACCCCTTCAGCTTAGCGGTTGGTCGTCGCACGTTGACTGAGATCAATCGATTGAATCTTTGTCACCGCGCACGCGAGTTAGGCGAAAAAGCAAAACATCGATTGGTCGATAAAATCGGATCAAGCTCCAAGGTCAAAGATATCCGCGGCCAAGCCTTGATGATGGGGATCGAATTTCACGAGCCGGGGTTTGGAGCAAAGATGATGGATCGGCTGCGCAAGGTTGGAGTGATCGCGTTGCCATCCGGTCGAGATGGCAACGTTCTGTCTTTAAGCCCAGCACTGAATATTCCAGAGAATGTCTTATTTGAGGCGATCGATCGTCTAGCTCAGTGCCTCTAAGTTTTGCTCCAAACTTTTAAGTTGATTGGTCATATTTGCGACCTGTTCTTTGGTCTGTAATACGACGTCCTCCGGTGCACGATCGGCAAAATTCGGATTATCAAGTTTTGCCTTCAGGCCGGCAAGAACCTTAGTGACTCGGTCGCGCTCACCGCTGAGGCGTTTCTTCTCGGCGACTATGTCAATGACTCCACTTGCAGGTATGTAGGCCTCAAAACCTTTACCGATTGTGACGAGAGACTGCCCAGG
>JBEIGW010000022.1:0-18169 GCA_040381655.1 Deltaproteobacteria bacterium | reverse complement strand
CGCTGTGCAAAAATAATTCCTTTTTATGCTGAAGCAGAGTACCGCCCACACCATGTACGATACATTTTGGAAGTCCCGTGGTGCCGCTGCTAAACATGATGTACTGCGGATCAGAAAACTTGCGCTCTGCAAAACGAATCACTAAAGGATCTTGTCCAGCTGGGGTCGTGGAATGGCAAAATTTGGCAAAATCATCCTGCCCACGATTGAAGTGGTCAACTGCCACCAGTCGCGGTTTTGGAGACATAACAGCAACAGCCTCTTCAGTCTGCGCAAGGTTTTGGACGCGCTTACCGGCGTAGTTATATGCCGATGTGCTGAAAACAACTTTCGGGTTCACCTGCGATAGACGATCCCTGATCCCTTGCACGCCAAAATCTGGACTACACGACGACCAAATCGCACCGATGGCGGCTGTGGCAAGCATGCAAATAATTGCTTCCGGGCCGTTTATCAAAACGCCCGCGACTCGATCGCCCGGTTCAACTCCAGCCAACTCCAACGCGGCAGCGCACCTTGCAACATCGTTCCAAAGTTTCAATCCAGTCCATTCAGTAATGGGCACGCCCTCTGCTATGCTGATCAAGACAACTCGTCCATCAGGCGGCGGCAAAAGATTTTCAGCAAAATTAAGTGTCCCATCCGAAAACCAGCGACTAGAACGCATGGTGTCTCCAGGCTCAAACGCCCGAGTTGGGGTTCGCCGCCACTTGATCCCCACAAATTTACTGAGCAGGTGCCAAAAATCATTTGTTTCATGGATTGACCATTTGTAAAGGTCATCCCATTGCTTATTATTGATATGGCCATCCGAGTACACACGCTCAAGGAAATTCTGCATAGCCGGGGTCTGGCGGCTTCTACCTCGGGGCTCCCAAAGTGGTTTCGTTTTGCCCGCGCTTAACGTTTCGTCCATATTCTTATTTTGCTCTGTCACCAAATTTATCCAGTTTACGAGCCAGCTCGCGAATGCGTGCCATACCTTTTAACTCAGAATCGTCACGCTCTCGTGGTCTATGCTCGCTGTGGGCGGCATCACTATATGTATGTGTCGCTAAAACGCGTGACGTCGGATGCATAGTCTGGTTTACATCCCTGATCAGTTGACTTGGCGGAACCTCATTTGGCCTAGGCGCCTCGGGCTCCTGCTGCGAAACATCCGATGCGTTATTTTTTACAACCCTAGATCCCACACGTGGTATTGGACCTTGTTCAGGTTTACCAGTTAAGTCATCCAAACGTCGAGCAACTAATTGGGAACTAACGCCGAACACCTGCGAGACCTTGCCAAGATCGCCGAGCTTTTCCATGGCACGAATCACCATAGCCGAAGGCATCAAAAGTGCCCCCGCAAATCGATCCGCTAAATCTTCGGCCGCGAACTCGTGAGCCGACATCCCAGATAGACCTTCGGCACTCACATAGCGGCCCATTGGACAAAACTCTTCCTTAAATCCTGAACTTTTCCAGTCGCCTTTTGTAAGTGCAGGCTGAATATGCAGAACAAAGTGCCCCAAAAGATGACAAAGAATAAACTGCCGCTTCTCATGGTTTAGTGACTTATTAACCAGGAACTTCGCTTTTATCTCGCCCTTAACATCAGCAACCGCCACAGCGCCGTGGAAATCAAGGAATTCCGTATGAACGGGTATGCCAAAGTTTCTCACCAAATCATCTGCATCAAGGCCTGGCTTTGCAGCACCGTCGCCGGCAAAGTACTGACGGATCATGACTGAAAGCTTCTCCAGGTCACCGGCCTGTGCACACGCCGCAATTTCAGGAAATAGGGCAAGCATGGTCCACTCCTTATTATAGAGGATTTATCAACCTGCATCTGGATGGGAACAACGGCATCTTCCTACTATTGTACGAAATCAGGGCAATTTAACCAGATCACCGCCTTGAGGACCTATGGCGACCCTATCACCCCTCATTAGGATTAGATAAATAAATGTAATTATTGCCTTTTTACCAAAAGCTCACGCGGGCCATTCATCTGCCGATGCTACTCATGTTAAGACGCGGTAGGTTTGGCTCGTTGGGCTGGTGACTGCTGGGTTTGGTTCATAAGGGGGCTTTTTTTATGGCTAAGTATCAACTACGTCTAAAAGAACGAAGGATCAGTGAGCGTAAGCGCCTCACTGGACTCATGCCTGGACGATTCCTGGTCAACGGTAAGGCTTTTGATGCAAAGCCCATCGATATCAGCAGCCACGGCTTAGGTCTTATCATGTCAGAGCAAATCAAAGAAGGAACGACGGCCACCTTGACGATCTCTGGACGCGATATCCCGCTCGAGGTCAAATGGGTACTACCTGATTTTGGTAAGCACGACCTATGGCGATACGGCCTTGTTTGTAAGGCCATGGACGTAGATCTCATTTCGGAATTCACGGCCGCTGGTTGCCTGAAATAAAAAACTTAAGGGTTTTCAGACGCTCGCTAAGCTCACTACTTGGGCTCAGCGAGCTTGAGCACGTCCTTCGTCAACTGGCGAATACCTTGCGCGATATCGGCCACACTCGCATTCAGCATATAGGCTGGCGTGGAGACAATTTTCAGCTCATGATCAACCACACACTCACGCGCACCGCACAGTTGAACCTTTGCACCCATATGGGAGGCCGCCTCGGGTGCTCCTCCCTTGGTCTCACCCAAGGTTATCTTAACGCCTGACTTGCCGAAAACACTTGCTATAAGCATCGGTGAGATGCAGATAGCACCGATTGGACGACCTGATTCGTGGAATGACCGTAACAAATGAGCCACATTCTTGTTAACGACCATATCCTTTCCAGCAGTTGCAAAGTTACATAAGTTAGCGGCCGTACCATTGCCTCCGGGAATGATCAACGCCACATAGTCAGCTGGATTCACGTCGACAAGATTTTTAATTTTGCCACGGGCGATCCGTGCTGACTCCTTAAGCATATTTCGCGACGATCCCGCGCGGTCAACAGTGCCATCAAGATGGTTCAAAACCGCCGCTTGGTCTGAATTTAATGCTACAGCCTCCCAATCTACACCCTCTTCTTCAAGCGCTAAAAGAGTTAGAACGGCCTCGTGAATTTCACTGCCATCACGGTGACCACAGCCGTTCAAAAGAACAGCCACTTTTTTTCCACTTTTTGATACGTGACTGCTTGGCACGTTTTACCTCCCACAATCCTAAAGTCGATTGCTTATTTCCCCGTCCAAGGTAGCATATTCCATCATGATGATTCGACTAGCAATTATCATAATAGGCATCACGAGTGCCGCCTTAGAAGCTGCCGAGCCACTGCGGGGGCCTGAGGTTACGTATGCGGTCTGGCAACAAAACTCAGAGCCGGAGCTCACTGGTCATCAGAGTGGGTTGACGTCGAAAAACAAATCTCTAACCCGTCAACGGACTCTAAATCTCGACATACCTATTCCTGTAGCCTTCTGGATCGCTATGCCATTCATGACAGTAAGATACCTCGACCGAACCAACGCACACGTATTCGCATCCGAACAAAAATACGGCGTCGGCCTCCTTCATCATGCGGCGGAGGGTGAACCAGCTTGGCGGCTAGACTTGGAACGCGTGGGAGCCATACAGGCACGACCAGCTCACCACACCCGATTTATCGTCAATTTGGTGAAGTATCTTCCGTCTTTACGGTTACGGCCAAGCGACACGACGTTCGCCTGGACAGGCCTCAATGTTTTCTGGAAGGCAGGTCACAAAGCTCTCGTAATCCCCGAGGTCGGCTGGACGAGACGAGGACCCGATGGTCTGTACGTCGATCTTATTGTGCCAAAGCACGCATTTATTGGTTTTCACGGCTCAATACTTGAGATCACGACGGGTGTTGAACAGGAGCTTAGACACATAAAACCAGTTGCCAAAGAAACCTCAGATGCATGGTTTATCGAAAGACAGGCTAGGCTAACTCTCGGAGCGAAGTATGTAACCGCCGACTATGGTGAATTAATTTTTGGATTCAGCACGATCAAAGGACTCGCACATCTGGCAAAACTTGAAGGGCAACAAACTGACAGCGGCAAGGACTACCCACTAGGATTTGAGGTATCTATGCAGTGGGTTCCCAACTGATGATAAAACTTGATAAATCTCCTTCATTGACAACCATACGGCCTTTCAGAGACCTCGTTCTACCAATATTTCTTCAGCTCGGTCGCCGCACCCGCGCCTCCCTTGCACATCTCATCACGACTCTCGTGGCATCGTGTATGATTATCGCCTTATTCCTTTATGTATTCAGTGATTTCATCAACACCAAACTCCCCTCCATCAACCCTCAAGCCGCAAACTTCATGCGATTTTACCTCATACTGATTCTTATCGTTGCGAGCGCTATCGCCATTATGAAGTGGTCACGAGATTTGATGCATGCAAAAGGAAACTGGCCAGATTTTTTGCGTTCCATCGGATGCGCGACATCATCACTTCAGCGTGCGACAGCGCTGGGCCTGATGACCAGCTTAGCCTTGGGGCATCTCTTGGCGTTAATCATCATAAATTTGGCGTTAGGTCCGCTATCAATTATACATATCCTAACAGCACTCGGGGCGATTGCCCTATCAATGATTATTGCAAAACGCCCCCCCTCGACTGCCCCAACTGACGACATCAATGCGAGGCAAGAACTACAGCATGACCAAGACCTACCGCTAATTCAGTGGCGCAAACACCGCCTGGCGCGCTTTGGATGGCGAAGCTCTCACCTACAAATTATGTCGTTGCTGATTATGGGTATGGGATTCATCAGTCTCGGTATCGGCAACCCCATAGACATGACGCTACTTATATGCCTGATTGGCGGTAACATCCTCTCCTGGACGGTACCGTTACTTGTTGAAGAAGATCTGCAATTTACCTGGCTAGAGCGTCAGGCTGCTGTGTCTCATGGGGATTGGATCATGGCATGGCAGGCGATATTTACTAGGCGCGCAGGCATGATTTTTGGTCTGTCATTTATTTTATTTCTACTTGCAGGTGTCACGTCCAAACTCATGACCCAAGGACTTGGCTACAATGATGTTCTGCACATTTCAACAAACGCTCTACTGGCGAGTGCTCTTGCAAGTTTCCCATGCTGGCTTGCCCCAAGCTTGGTTTTGCAGATAGATGGGCGACGAATTTTTACAAATATTGTTATGTTAACTCTTATCAACTTATTCATCGGAACTGCTATGATGGCAGTCCCTTGGATTACGCCTGCGATATGGATATTACAACGTGAGGCACATCGCTACCAAGGAGGACGGTTTGCACGTGCATCAAACAATTGACGCCAAAAACGTAACAAAAAAATGGACCACTGGATTTCAACTTGGACCGATCACATTCCACGCGAGTCCCGGAGAAACCGTGGCTGTTTTCGGCAGGAACGGAGCTGGTAAGAGCACACTTTTCCAGCTACTAAGTGGATCCCTCGATCGCAGCGAGGGAGACCTAAAAATATTCGGCGCAAAGATGAGCCCTGATGCCGTCGACGTCCGCCGACGAATTGGCTACCTGCCGCAAGAATCGTTACTTCCTAATTGGACCACACCGTCAGAAATACTGCACTACTCAGCTCGACTACTCAATCTTAACTCCCCTGACACAAAGGTCGAGGAGCAATTACGACAGTGGGACGCTGTCGAATGGAGACATCGCCCGCTTTGCAAAGCAAGTCACGGGATGCAGAGGCGAATCGGACTGGCCGTCTCGATGATTCATGATCCGGATCTTCTGATTCTTGACGAACCTTTTAATGCACTCGACATCATAAACGCAAGACACCTTGAGCTAGCCATCAAAAGCCGCTCTGAACGTGGCAAGACGACACTCGTGAGTATTCATAGCCCTCTGATCGCTGCTGCTCTTTGCCCCAGAGCTGTCATTCTGGAGTCAGGGAAACTTGAGGAATTGACTGCCTGGACAGATCAAAACTTAACTGGCCGTGTTAAGCTGCTTGACGAGCGCTTTTTTGGGGTTCGCTGATGGCAAGCCCGCTTAGCCGGCTCGGTCGCCTATACGCCGCTCCCCAATGGCGGTTTTACATGACCGGTACCGTTGCCCTGATTTTTACAAACATCATCGTTCTTGAAATTCCTCTGCTAGCCAAACGCATCATAGATGGGATGGCCGCAAAGCAAACCTTAGAGCAGTTCACACTTGTTTCACTCGGGATTATTGGACTCGGCTTTACACAAGTCATCATTAGAACGTTATCGCGAATACTTATCTTCTGGCCAGGACGAACTCTAGAGGCCGCTTTAAAATCTGATGTTTTTCTTTCATTACTACGTGCGCCCATTGGTCGCCTGCTGGACTTCTCGACAGGCGATCTAACATCTCGATTGAACAATGATGTCACTCAGCTTCGTATATTCTTTGCGTTCGGCGCACTTCAAGTTCTCAATGTCATATTCATATCGATATTTACAGTTACAAAAATGGCCTCGTTAGACCCCACACTAACTGTGCTCTCGATATCACCAATGCTGGTTATGCTCGTTTTAACAAGAGCTGTGATGCCGAAACTTTACGTTTCCATGCGCGAGAACACCGAGGCACTGGGACGGCTTACGGGGAAAGTGTCGGAAGCGTTTTCGCAAGTTCACACCATTCAGACCATGAACGCATCCTTAGCCATCACGTCACGCCTTGAATCAGACAACACCGCCATCTTTCAGTCCAATTTGCGAACGATATGGCTTCGCACCCTGACATGGCCCATCATGACGGTGCTCATTGGGGTCAGTCAATTCGCTATTCTCACTTGGGGAGGCAAGCAGATCATTGCCGGATCACTCACAGTTGGCGACATCATGGCCTTCAATATCTACATTGGAATGCTAACGTTTCCGTTTGCCAGCCTTGGCATCATCATGAACGTCTACCAGCGAGCAAAACCAGCATCAGAGCGAATCGAAGGTGTGAAAGATATACCACCCGAAACGTCACCTCTAGAGGCTGGAACCAAGGCCACTCAGAAACCAACAGCAGAACTTTTGGACGTTCGGAACATCTCGTTCAAATGGCCTAACGGACGAATGGCACTAAGCGATGTATCCTTTACCATAAAAGCCCACGAACGCATCGGTATCTATGGATCAATAGGCTCTGGTAAGTCGACCCTTTTCAATATCATCACGAGACTCTATGAGCCAACCAGTGGTCAGATTTTTTTACGAGGCATGGACACAGCCAGTCTTTCCCCCGCTGTCGTCCGCGATAAAATCGCCTATGCACAACAGCATCCACTTCTCCTCAGTGAAAGCATACGATCAAATCTACTTTTAGGCTGCGAGGATTCCGATATTTCGATGGGTCGTCTTACAGAGACTGCTGTGAAGGCCGACATTCTTGCCGACATCCAGAAATTCCCCGAAACCTGGGATACACCAATAGGCGAGCGCGGCATTAAGCTTTCGGGAGGCCAAAAGCAACGTCTATCGCTGGCCCGCGTACTTCTGAGGCCCGCAGAAATCATTATCCTCGATGATGTTTTGTCAGCCGTCGACCATGAGACCGAACATCGACTCATAAAGTCACTACTCGCGACGAATTCAGCCCTGATCATCGCATCACACAGGATCAGCATTCTGGAACCTTGCGATAAAATCCTCGTCTTTGACGCAGGTCGCATTATCGCGGAAGGAACTTACGGTGATGTTAAACATTTGATAGAGCGTAGGCCCACATCGGATCACCTCACCAGCCCCGGGGGTGTAACATAAGAGCAAAACCATCGGAAAACTCGGCGGTCGCCTTCCGGCAGTTGACTAAACTGTGGCCATGGCTTCGACCCTACAAATGGCAAGTGATTCTCGGGGCCATTTTAATCCCATTGGTCGCCGTGGTGACCATGTTCCAGCCGCTAATCGTTAAGCGCGTCATTGATGATGGCATCGCTCGTGGAGACATGACGTTTACAATTTGGGGTGCGTCAGCCTGTCTAACACTCTCGTTTCTCTCTTATGTGCTAAGTGGCGCACAGGCGATCACAACGTCTTCGGCTGTCCATAAGATGATCCGCGATCTTCGTAGCCACTTGATTCGCCACGTCTTACGCTTGTCGGCGGCATGGCATGATTCTCAAATCAGTGGGGCGCTTGCGACACGCGCTACCAGTGACTTTGACAATCTAAGCGAGTCACTGAACCAGGGCGTTTTGTCGAGCCTGATCGATATTCTTGTTCTGTTTGGGTGCATTTCAGGCATGTTTATTCTTTCCCCTAAACTAGCTGTAGTAGCTTTGATTATTCTTCCGATCATGACGTGGCTGGTCATATGGTTTTCAAAGAAACTAAATACCGCCATGCTTGCATCAAAAAAGAATCTCGCTATTTTGAACGGCTTCACGCAGGAGGCACTTGCCAGCGTAAGCGCCGTCAAGTTACTTAACGCCGAAAAAAGCGTTTCCAACCGGTACAACAAATTGAACGTTCAGTACCGGGATGCGCAGCTAGATAACGTATTTTACGACGCATTGATGTTTGCCACAATCGACGGAATCTCGTCTATCACACTCGGTGTAGCCCTATTTATGGCTATTCAGTGGAGCGGATACGCTGATAATTTGACGGCAGGCCTCATGGTCGCGTTTATTCAGTATATTCAACAGCTATTCGAGCCACTAAAACAACTGGGCACAAAAATGGCCATGCTGCAGGGCGCATTTACGTCAATTGAACGAATTTTTGGACTGATGGAAAAGCAGGAGTTCGTCGCCGGAGACCGGACTATGAGCTGGCCCAGCCAAGTCGATGTTCAGTTCGACCAAGTTAGTTTTTCCTACACGACAAGCAAGTCTAAGACTCTGTCAGATATATCGTTCAGAGTACCTGCTGGGTCGTCACTTGCCATTATCGGTAGCACCGGCAGCGGCAAATCTACCATCATAAAACTTTTGACAAAACTTTATGATGGCTATTCAGGAAGCATTCGAGTGGCTGGAACCGATATAAAAGACCTAGACCCAGAACACACCCGGGGGCAAATGGGCATTGTGCCGCAAGATTTAGTTTTGTTTGAAGGATCGATTGAATTCAACATCAGCCTAGGTGCAAGGGACGTCTCAAAAGAGGAGATCATTCGGGCAGCTCATCTCGTTGGGGCGGATCGATTTATTAATGACTTACCGGGCGGTCTGGATTTTCATGTTAAGGAAAACGGCTCCAATCTAAGTCATGGTCAAAAGCAGCTGATAGTTTTTGCCAGAGCCCTGACAAAAAACCCTCCAATAGTTATTTTGGACGAGGCTACCAGTAGTATTGACCCACAATCAGAAGCCCTGATTCAAGAAGCCACCAAACGAATACTTAAAGACCGAACGGTCGTCGTCATCGCGCATCGACTGGAAACGATTCGTCGATGTGACAACATTCTTGTCATAGAGCACGGCCGACTAGTGGAAATGGGGCAACCAGCAGAGCTGGAACGCCGCGGCGGGCGGTATCAGAATCTATTAGCACTACTTAAAGACAATAAACATAAAACGATATAAGTCGCTTTAGTTCGGAGTCACAGTTGTGCCACTCGTGACACTGAGCTTCGGCAGTTGCTGGTTAGGCACGCTACCTGTCAATGACTCCAGAAAACTGAATATGTCTTTAACCTCAGTATCAGTCAAATCCCGATTAAGCTGTGTTTTTGCCATGACACGAATCGCGTCGGATAATGTTGGAACTTTTCCGTTGTGAAAGTACGGAGCCGTTGTCGCGACGTTGCGCAATGTCGGAACACGAAACATATGTTCATCTGAAGCATTGCCCGTAACTTTTGCTCGGCCCAAGTCAGACTTGAGGTCATACTTGCTTACGTAGAGATTATTCTCGAAGGTGGGGAACTTTTGAAAAAAGCCCGTGCCCTCAGGAAGACTTGGGCCCGCGAATGCTACGCCGGAGTGGCAACTCGTACATCCCACTTCGTTCATTTTTTTGAATCCTCGCTTTGCGGACTCAGACATAGCCTTGGCGTCCCCACGAGCCCACCGATCAAACGGACTATTTGGCGTGATCAGTGTTCGTTCGTATGAAGCAATCGCCTTAGCAATATTATCAATCGAAACCGGATTGGGTCCAGGAAATGCTTTCGCAAATAGCGCTTTGTATTCTTCGATGCTATTGACCCGCGAAACAACCGCCCCATGATCGGGCATGCCCATCTCCATCGGGTTTGTCAGCGGCCCTTTTGCTTGGTCTTCAAGTGATGACGCTCGGCCATCCCAAAACTGGACACTTAGAAATGCTGCGTTAAACACAGTCGGCGCACTACGCCCGCCAAGCTGCCCCTTGATACCCACGGAAACCGGACGGTTATCAGACCCCGAGGCCATAACATTATGACAAGAGTTGCAGGACACGGTTCCGTCTAGTGAGAGACGTGGGTCAAAAAACAGTTTCGCTCCAAGGTCCACTTTCGTCTTTGAATATTTATTTGTTTCTGGCTCAGGAGCTTTTAGAGGCAGGGCAAATGTTTTTGCGAGCTGTTGGTCTGGAGATAAATCTCGTGCCTTTGCACTGACATCCCAGGCGGCGATAAAGCCTATGATGGCTATAGATTTTTTAAATCTCGATTTCATACATTCGCCTCCTACCGGCAAGGTCTCACGCCCGCATCGCGGTTCCTTTAACACCTAACGAACACTTGTTCCATAATTTTCCACTCTTGCTGGAAACTAGTGTTCACAACTAACGGACTAGGCGGTCTCATTAACGAAGCGCCAAGGATGACCGCCCTTTTAAAAAAGAAACCCCGATGCCTAAAAAGCACCGGGGCGTCTCTATTTTGCATGACTAACGTCAATAAATCCTCGCGGCTAGCGCCTGCTAGTCCCGAGCCATTATGGCGTGAGTTTTCTGATGTGGTTCATCATAAGCTCTTGGGCTCTTCGAACCTGACCGCGTGACGTCACCTCTTGGTCAAAAGGACCAAACTCGACCACGATTTCGGCTGCTCTCTGGTTGGCCATATTTTGCTCCCTGAGACAGCGCCAATCGCAATTAGGCATCTGGTTAAGAGGACTGACTTGGTCCACAAGGAACGCTGCCACGTTTATGTATGTTTTGCCATTTCGTTTGCTGGGGCAGCCGTAAAGGTGAGATGCGCCCATTTGTCCCGCGTAGTATCCTTGGAAAATCTGGGCCGTTCCTAAATATTCGGGCGGATTCATACCGCAACTAAGCTGCATGCGGCTGGCGGTCGCCGAGAACTCGTTTGTGAACATCGAATTGAACTGATTCGTCGGTCTTACGCCAGGAATCTGAGTGAAGACGTTAATATATAATCTCGACGGAACATCACCATGCATATCGACCGTCGGCTGCGAGCCGAGTGATGCATCAGTGGACAGACCAAGGCTATTATAACTCATGGTGAAATCAGCTGGCACATTGTAATTCAACGGAAGGGATGTCTCACAGTACTGCAATTGCTGACCCATCGGCGTTACGTCTGGAACAAGCTGCTGGAAATCAGCCGGATTGCCAGTCTGGCCGCAATTAAGAGGATATGGCGCGGCCGTATCACCCATCGATGCATCGATCATCCGGCGACGAATCGCGCCCGGTTGATCAAAAGTTGACGTTCTATAAACAACATGCATTCCCTGTGGAACTTCCACCAGGAATAAATCCCCCACCTGAACTTCAGACCCTTGACCCGACACACCAGAAGGCCCAAGCCCACCACCAGACGACTGACCTACCGCATAAGTAACCTGAGCTGGATGCCCGGAAACCGATGATTGCGGATGAACGGCAAAAACAGTGAATCGGTACTGGCCTGCCTTTGATGTATCAACACGGTAAGGGGACGAACAATCACGAGGCTGAACCGTGCCAGCTCGACCAGCCTGCTCGATCACACATTTGTACTGGACGCCGTAGATTTGGGCCTGTGAATTTCGAAGACGAAAATCGATCTGAGACCCATCACGCATGGCTTGGCCGTTAACTGATGCGAAATTCGTAATTTCAACTGCCAATAAATCCATCTGTCTCGCCGAATCAGAGGGAAACGGCATGGCTGACGGATTAGTTTGCTGAGGTGTCTCAGGGTTGTTGACGTATACCGTCTTAGTTTTTCCTTTGCCGCAGGAGGTGACCGCTACAGTCATGACCATAGCTAGTGCGCTAAAAATCGTTCCGGTCTTGATCATTTCTGATCTCCTTTCAATGACTTAAAATAAAACGCTTGAAGCATGCGCCTTATAACAGCCTGATAATAATGATGTCAAGCACTTTTTATAAAATTTTAAGGTTTGGGTGGTACAGAAAGTATACCAATCAGCCTTCCTGGTAACCAGTTGTTTTTATTGGGGCTAAAAACCGTCTTTGAAGCCTACCACGGGCTCGGCGCCAAACGGGCGGGTCATCTAGCTTTTTTGATCTTTTTTGCTAAAGATTCAGGCTGTTTTTTCCGACCTCTTCTAAACGCGATACCAAGGTCATACCCTGGCTGCCGCGAGCCCTAGGAGAGGCCCTCGATGTTATGTTTTTTCAGACAAGGTGCAGTCACCCCTGATCTAGCGAAGATATTAATAATAGCATTTTTAACGTGCGCCTGCTCGCCGGCAGACGAGACGCCTAGCCCAAAAGCCACACCAGATCCAACGACTCAAGATCAGACCCAAAACCTGACCCTACCCAATTGGTGCTCGTCGAAGGAAACCAGCGGAGAGGTCTGCTTTAGATGCGAACGCTCCGATGGAGGCGTGAAAATACCCTATGAGCAATGCTTTGCCCCCTCACCAAGTTTTTCGAGTGGGTCAAATTGCACGTTTAACGACGGCGTATTGAAACAAATCTCCTGTAGTGGCACCAAGTCAGGAGAACCCTTTCGAATGGACGCATCTTTAGCCAAAGAGAGGCTGGCCGCGTCACTGCCTGCATTCCTTGTGGGAATGGACTTGGTCGTTCGTCAGGTTTACTCCGATCAGTCCCCTGCCGCAAAATTGACGTCTGATCTGAGCGCGTTTTGGAGTAGTCGAATTCCAGCCATCATGCGCGGCGAAAACATTGACGTCACGGCGGATGATTTACTGAGCTTGGTCAATCGCCACGTAACACCCCCATTAAGTCCCGACCTAGCAAATCACCTAAAATCCGTGACCATGACCACCCTGAAGAGCCTGGCTGAGGACTATGCAGGACGAAAAGACTACAAGCTCAGTGAGATCGTACTTACTGGCATCGAGATCGCCAAAGCCATCCCTCAAAACATACTAGGAGACGCCAAGACTTATTTATCTGGTCCAGCGATTGCCAATCTGCTTTCGAGTGAGAAGGCTCAGCCGATGGTTAATATATTCAAATCGATGGGCTCAAGCGTCCTCGGGTTTACCTCGTTTGATGAGTTCATCGCCGAGCTACGTCGGGGCCGCAATTAACCCCCCTGGACTCCAAAAAAACAAAAAACAAGTCCGCAGGTTACGACCGCTCGGTCCCATTAATTAGGCTAAATTGCAATATCATCGATGAAATTATCTACAGTTCATCGTATAGTCCCCACCCTAAATGAAGAATTGTGCAAACTAAGGAGTTCCAACGACGTGACTAAACTGGCTGCTAATCTTACTCGCCCCGACGATGAGCGACTCATAGCCGCGATGTTCGATCGCATCTGCGGCAAGTATGACTTTTTGAACCGCCTCCTAAGTGCAAGACAAGACGTAAGATGGCGACGCAAATTAGTTTCATTAGTTCCCAAGCGAGAAAACGGGCACTATTTTGACGCCGCGACGGGAACAGGGGACGTACTTTTTGAAGTTATGAAAGCTCACCCCGAGTATTCATCATTCACGGGCGGTGACATCTCCAAGGGAATGCTGAACTTGGCGCGCAAGAAGGCCGTAGCTAACGCCTCATCAAGCAAAGTTCAGTGGAAGGAAATGTCGGCAGAGCGACTTGAATTTGAAGATGACTCACTAGATTGCGCCAGCATCTCTTTTGGCCTTCGAAATGTCGTAAACAAGGAAAAAGCTCTTTGTGAATTCGCAAGGGTCTTGCGTACAGGCGGTGTCCTGTTGATTCTTGAATTTTTCACCCCAACATCAGGCCCATTCGCCAAGATGTTCCAATTCTACTTCCACAAAATCCTGCCCCAGATCGGCCGTTTATTCAGTGAAAAAGAAGCCTACACATATCTTCCAAAGAGTGTTGCTAGCTTTTACTCCCCCTCGGAGCTTCGCGATAGCTTGAGAAGCAAAGGGTTTATCGTGGAAAAAGAAGTTAATTTTCTCTTTGGTGCCTGCAGGCTTGTGAAATCAAGAAAAAATTGATTAGAAACGTCACTTCTTGAAGATGACATCAACCAAGCCCGTGATCTTCGAAAGGTCACCGCTACCGGTGATCGTCATGTCTGCCGGTACTTTCTTAAACCATGTCATCTGGCGCTTAGCGTATTGCCGAGTTGCGGCTGATATTTTTCCCTCAAGTTGCGAAGAATCTAGCTCGCCTTGAATCAGCGCCACCAACTGCTTATAGCCGATACTTTGCATAGGCTTACAGTCAGGATCAACACCAGAGTTCAAGAGCTCTCTAACCTCCCGCTCAAGCCCGGCACGCAGCATTTCGCTCGTTCTTGTTTGGATCCTCTCATGTAAAATAGGCCGATCAGGGCCGACTAAGATCATGAAAGCGGCCTCAAATTGAGCGGTATTGGCCTGACGAAACGTAACCGGTTGACCGGTAAGCTTATTAATCTCAAGAGCGCGTATAACCCGAAATCGATCATTAGGGTGTAATTGAGATGCCCTTACTGGGTCAACTTTCTGCAAGTCTGAAAAAAGCTCGCCACTTGACCGCTGACTGAGATCTCGTCTCAAACCTTCATCACTTGGAACATCTGAGTCCCACGCATCACCAAGTAGAGCCCTCAAGTAAAGGCCCGTCCCACCAACTATAATCGGAACCCGGTCGTTGCCGCGAATCTCGTTAATAGCCCGTCTGGCGAGCTGTGCGTAAGTCGCAGCGTCACATGCTTCATTCCAATTGAATACATCATAAAGATGATGGGGAACACGCTCCCGGTCCGCCACGCTAGGCTTTGCAGAGCCAATGTCAAAACCTCGATACAGTTGCACGCTATCACAGCAAACGATAGTCCCCTGATATCGCTCGGCAAGAGCCATCGCTATATCTGATTTTCCAGATGCAGTCGGCCCCGCGACAACGATAAACTCGGGTGTTTGTCTTGGCATTTGCGCGTTTAGTGTCGTGTTCTGCAAAGTGTAATTTCGCTTTCATTTTAACTAAGCAAAAACTTAGCGATCAAACCAGCGCGCAATCTGTGCTTCGTCCCACCAGCGAAATACACGACGCCCATGCGGACAATTATGATAAAAGTCGACATCTTTTGCTTCCCTGATCAATACTTTCAGCTCATCAGAACCTAGACGCTCTCCGGCCCTGACTGCACTATGACAGGCAAACGTCGAAAGTAAATCGTGTAGCAACCCAACATTATTATCGATGGGCAAGACCATCAGTTGCTCTGCAATTGTCTCCAACAGATCAGCTGCATCGGCCTTCGCCAACAAAACTGGAACGGCGCGCAACTCAACATGAGAGTCATCGATAATTTCAAGCGAGAAGCCATTATCCATAAGCTGGGGCTTTACGCTCTCGAGGGCGGCGACGGCCTTTGGGCCTAGTCTCACACACTCTGGCACGAGCATTGGCTGGCTTGCTTTCAACAAATTTTGATCCTTTAGCAAACGCTCATAAATTACACGCTCATGAAATGCATGCTGGTCCACGACCAACAAGCGAGCCCCTGATGCTCGCTCACCATGCTTAAACAATAAGTAGCAATCAGCGATACTCCCTAAAAATTCAAGCTCCCCCCAATTAATTGCATCAACCACTCGGCTCTCGGATTTAGTCTCAGACTCCGATGTCACATCAAATCCAAAATCACGGCTCACAATAGCCTCATTGGAAACCGATCGAGCACCGGTACGGCCGCCGTTAAAATCGGGGGTCACCTCCCGCCAAACGGCCGTACTTTGACCACGTAAACTCGCACCAAAATCGAGGCTCGAAGCACGGGAATCGTGACGGGACTGCGCAACAAAATCACGACCGTCTTCAACAACATGGGCCGTCGATAATCGGGGCGCCGCCGCCCAAGCACCTTTTCTTAAGGCATCCCTGATGGCTGTGGCCATCATCGAGTGAATTTCATTGGCGTACTGAAGACGAACTTCCGTCTTTGCCGGGTGAACGTTGGCATCAACAAGTCCACTGTCCATCGTCAAGAAGATGACCGACACTGGGTAACGCCCACGGAGCAGGTGGCTATGATAGCCACGTAGTGTAGCAAATCGAAGAGACTTATCCTTGATCAACCTACCGTTAACAAAAACATACATATCTTTAACGGCTGAACGCTCAACTCCGGGCGGGGACAGAAGCGCCTCCATCTGAGCCCACTGTGAGTTGGCTGTCGTATAGATCATGCTGTCAGCCACATCGCCCTTCATGATTTGAGAAAATCGTTGCCTTAATGCCACTTCTGGGTCACTTGACGAGACCGCTGGCGCCCGTAAGACCTCTTTACCGTTGTGGATTAGGGTGAAATCAACTTTATGCTGTGCCAAAGTTATGGCCTGAACCAGCTCAAGCACTGCACCGTATTCAGCGGTTGCTGATTTCAAAAACTTTTGGCGCACAGGCACATTATAAAAAAGATCGTCACAAATGATCGTTGTACCGCCAGCACTTTGCCAAGGCGACGACGTCAGGCCGTCACCACCTAAAACATTTATACGCACCCCTGAACTTGAACCCTGCTCACAGGTCATCAACGTGAATTTACAGACTGACGAAATCGAAGCCAAAGCCTCGCCACGAAATCCCATCGTGCTAAGTCTAAAAAGATCTTCTTGGGTACGAATTTTAGACGTCGCATGCCTTAGAAGAGACCGCTGCGCATCGCCATCAGACATCCCACAACCGTTGTCGGAGACCAAAATCCGCTTGCGTCCACCCTCCCGGACATCCACGACAATTTTTGTTGCTCCAGCATCTAAGGCGTTTTCAACAAGCTCCTTAACAACACTTGCAGGGCGCTCTACAACCTCGCCCGCTGCGATTTTGTTTATGAGACTATCGTCAAGAACTTGAATGCGATCCATAGCTTAACCCCGCAAATCAACCAACACATCACGACTAGTATGCCCAAGACTACCTGACCTCACCTCTTCTTCCAAGGACTTCTAGGAGGCCTAGATTGGCCATTTTTTATGTAATATTTTTAATGTGTTAAACTTCCATTGCCAGCTTGACGGCTCATCCCAGCGCTTGATAGAACCTTGGTCCTTATGAAAGTTTCCTACGAACAAAGTGCGGCGAAACCGAACCAGCTTCCACCACCATCACTTCCGGAGCTCGCGTTTATCGGCCGATCAAACGTTGGCAAGTCCAGCCTTCTCAACGCAATTTTAAACTACAAAGGTCTCGCCAGGACCAGCAAAACCCCCGGACGAACGCGGATGGCTAACTTTTTCCGGGTCAACGATAGCTGTTATTTTGTCGACCTACCGGGCTATGGATTCTCAGCAACCTCAAATGACGATCACGCTGATTGGCAGGATCTCATGAACGTTTATTTGACTCGGTCCGTCATTCAAAGATTTCTTTTCGTGTTGGATGTAAGGCGTGATCCGACCGATGTGGACTTCAGCCTTGCTCGCGAGCTGATGGGCCATGCGCCCGTATCACTCATTTTAACTAAATGTGACAAATTAAATCGCAGCGAACAAACTAGACGTGGCTCCGAATTGAAACAGCAATTTCAGGCGAAGAAGATCCACATAAAATCCATCCACATGGTGTCATCTCTAAAAAAAGAAGGCATTGATCCTCTGCGTGAGGACCTGCTGGAATCAAATGCCAAAAGCTAACGTTAACTAAGATCTGAGTCCTAAAATCGTGCCCCTCAAGGAAACAGGGGGCTGACAAAAATGTAGGGTCAAATAGACCGTACCGCCCTTAGAGACGGGAATCGTCGGCGGCAGGCCGACACAGCACCCACCCACCGAAAGGTCATCTAAAAGAACCTCAAGCTCTTGTTGCGGAACCTTAGGGGTTGCCTCCGTAATGATTTTAATCTTTACATTGTGAAGCTTCACCCGAAATGACTCTCGACGCTTTTTGACTTCGTTGTCCGGCTCATCGTACT
>JBEIGW010000021.1:0-18226 GCA_040381655.1 Deltaproteobacteria bacterium | reverse complement strand
GATGTGGTGATCACGGCATGGGTCGGAAGCGAGCGTAACGAACCACAAAGTCCCGACGTGTTTAAGCAAAGTGATCGTCTCATGGATGATCTTTTGGCGGAGTGGATGAGGCGTAATCTAAAGCCGACATCGCTCGGTGATACGCCTGAGGGCATCAGTTTTCAATTGTCTAGGGGAGCGCCCGGTGCTCCTGTGACCCGCATACCCCTTTTGATTCCCGGTTCGGGACTATTTTAATTCCCTGAAGTTCAGCGTCCAGATCGTTTAAATGTGCCGCTTCTGGGCGAGTGATGGCAGCTCAAGCAGATACCTGGCAAGGTTTTTTCTCCGCTTGGAAACCAGGCGGTTGGTGAGAGTTGGCCGGCAGCGTCGTAGGCAAAGAAGTCAAAATTTCCGGAATGATCGGATCGTTCGATCACGACTTCGGTTTCAAAGACTTTCGATTCAAGGTCCCCGGTCTCGCTGTCCCGTGTTTCAGAGACGGAGATAGTTGGATGACCGACGGGTGAGCGGTAAATAACTCTTGTTTTACTTTTTACTCGGCTCTTTATGATAATTTCTCGGGGCCAATTTTTATATGGGTGCAGGCGCTCAAAGTCCTCGAGGCTTGTTGGAATCAAGATCTCCTGTCCACGCAGGGATCGTAGCGGTGAGGACCAATGGTTCCACCACGAGCGAAGATCCGCCAATTCTGTTCCGCTTTGAACGGGTTTAAATAGGCGATCCAGGCTTTCCGCCGCAGCTGGTGGTAGTTGTGACGTGTCGAGGGTGCCACTGGGCTCAGTTCTGCAGTTTTTATTATAAGCACCCGAAATTCCGTCAAACACATAGCAAGCAAGATCTCGGAAGTACTTGTCTCGAGGCGACGTTGCGGCAGGAAGCGTATAACGGAGCGTGCTCTGGGCGCCTTGGCCCTGCTTTGAGTTCATAATCAATTGGCAGACAACCATGAAGACGGTTGAAATTTGAATGATCCGTTTTTGGGTTGGGGGCATTATTTAAACTCCGCTCGCGTAGGGGGCTCCTACCATGCCGTCGCGGGAGCTGACAATCCCGTCTTGACAAAGATTTGGCGTGGGGGATAGGGTGCGCGGCGTGCACCGTTTAACCGCAGGACCATCTATTGATGCAAGATCTCGAAATCATTTACGAAGATCATCATATTGTCGCCGTAAGTAAGCCGGCGCGTGTGCCGACTGCCAGCGAAAAAAGCGGGGATGAGAGTCTTCTGGAGATGGTTCGTCGATGGAATTCAAAGCGACAAGTTGAGGGCAAAAAAGGCTACTGTGTACCCATCCACTTTTTAGATAGGCCAGTCAGTGGAGTTATTTTATTCGCGATTAGTAGTAAAGCAGCCAATCGTTTAAACGAGCAGTTTCGCAAGCGAACCATAAAAAAGACTTACATCGCGGCCACCAACGGGCGTCCTGCAAAGCAAAGTGACACGCTTGAGCATTGGTTACGAAAAGATCATGACGAAAACTATTCGCATGTGGTGAGTGACAAAGATCCCGACGCAAAAAAATGTGTGCTACATTATTCCACGATTGCGGTGGCAGATTCTGTGACGTTGTTGGAAGTAAACCCTGTTACAGGTCGTAGCCATCAGATCAGGGCCCAGCTTGCGGCAATTGGCTGTCCACTCGTGGGTGATACAAAATACGGCGCTGAATGCGCCTGGGATGGACGCGTGGCACTTCATGCCTTGACTTTGAATTTTACTCACCCGGTAGGATCGAGGCCTATGACATTATCGGCTAACATTCCGGAATACTGGTGCGAAATTTGGCCTGGTCGTGTTTCAGAATTACAAAATTTAGGTGCACTCCAATCAGGAGGTTTTAGAGATGAGTTTTGATAAGAGAAAACGATTTCATTCAGAGTCCCGATTTGCTGGAAAAGCCAGTGATACTTTCAAGCAGCCGAAGCCTCTGATTCAAACCACGACGCTCTGGGATTTTCCGAGTCAGCACTATGGAGATGCACCCCAAGGTGACGGGGAATATGCCGGTGTGACTCCAAGTTATGTTATCTGGAATCTATTACAACGATATACAAAGCCAGGATTTAAGGTTCTCGATCCCATGTGCGGTAGCGGGACGACCTTAGACGTATGCAGAGATGTGGACCGGGTTGGTGTTGGCTTTGACCTCTCGCCGTCACGTCGTGACATTTCAAAGGCAGATGCCAGAAAACTTCCACTAGCTGATAGAAGTGTGGATTTCGTCTTTATAGATCCGCCTTACAGTAATCACATAAAGTACAGCGGTGATCCAGCCTGCATTGGTGAACTCGATGCTCGCCAGCCGGACTACTATGGGGCCATGGAAAAAGTTTTTGCCGAGCTCTACCGTGTTATTAAAGATGGTGCTTACATGGCGGTTTATGTGCAGGATTCGTTTGCCAAAGGTAAGGATTTTGCTCCGATAGGGTTTGAGCTTTTTTTGCGTTTGTCGACACTGTTCCAGCCGGTCGATATAGTCTGTGTAACGCGACACAATAAAAAGTTGAAAAGAAACCATTGGCACACGTCTGCTATTGAGGGCAACTTTTTTCTTAGGGGCTTTAATTATCTGTTTGTGTTTCGCAAAAACTCGAGTGGGGAGGTGGCTCGCCTGAAGCATGACGACGTCGGCTCGTTGTCATTTTATTTTCGACAAGTAGCTCGATCGGGGGGGCACGCCGTCGTAACTCCTGATGTTTTAGCTGAGGCCATAAAAAAAGATAAGGTCGCGCTTGATCAAAAACTAGTACGCAAAGACGCAAAAAAATCGTTCAAAAAATCAAAATCACCGATGAATTTCAGAAAAGACAAAAAAGACAAAAAAAAATTGCAAACTAAGATTAATGGTCAATAACTTGGACTTTATAGGACAGTCATGAATAAGATTGAAGACTTGAAGTTAGCTCTTGAGACGTTTGCAAAAGATCGCGAGTGGGCGGTTTTCCATACGCCAAAAAATTTGTCCATGTGTTTGACCGTTGAGGCATCGGAGCTGCAAGAGCTTTTGATGTGGATGACCCCAGAAGAAAGTGCGAATCCCGATGCGTCTCTTCGCGCTAAGCTAACTGATGAGGTCGGTGATGTGCTGATCTGTCTTTTAAACTTTTGTAGAAGTGTCAAAATCGATCCGCTAGACGCCGCTTGCGAAAAGCTTAAAAAAAATGAGACCAAATACCCCGTCGATAAATCGCGGGGCTCGGCCAAAAAATATACGGAATTATAGTTTTAGACTTTAATGTCTCAGTACTCTGGCGGAACTATGAAATCACTCAAGGCGCTGAACCAAGAGGCTCGGCTGATATCCGACTCGTCGTCATCAAGTCCGAAGGGTAATGGATTATTGAGATACTTCATTGTAAAACGAGTGTAACCATCCGACAGTCCTCTTTCTTCGCGCTCTGTACCCCAGCTGTTTTTTGTGACAAGGTAGCGCACATCTCCCCGTAGAGCTGCGTCTTTCAGCTCTGGGCTGACATCACCTTCTCCTATGCTGCCCACACCAGGTACATTGTCGACGACATAGTCCTCTAACACCACGAGGTGACCGCCTTGGCCACTGGAGTATCCACGGTTGATATAAAGATCATATTCGAACGTCGCATTGGATTCAGTGTTGAGGGCCGAAAACTCGATCATGGTGCTCATAATCACCGGTTTTTTGTCATTAACGGCGCGCAGCACGCGATCTAGCACTTTAGCTCTTTGCCTGCGGATCAAAAAAGTCTCGCGAGGATTTGTTCCGAATAACTGTGGGTAGTTGAGCACACGCCACTGATGTCGACCGCCGACGATCTCGTCGGCTAGGACTCGCTTGGAGCCATTATTATCAGAACCTGTGACAAGATCAGAGGCAGAATGAGCTTTGGCACGCGCTTCATTCATTCTAATTCCAAAGGCTTTATCGAGAGCGTTCATAACATTTTCTGGCGTGCGACTATCTGGATCTTTGAGTGAGCCTTCAGTTAAAGCGAGGTTCATGGCGTCTTCGGCCTCGAGCTGTCGACGAGACATTTCACTGTCCGCCTCCTCGGCAATGAATTCGCTTTCAAGCATATAACCGTGTTTGGCAATGATCGTGCTGGCTAGTTTCCACCCGCCGCCAGTGTTGATCTTGGAGCGGTTACTAGAAACAAGCTTGTAGTACCAATCCCAGTAAGTCCAATATGATTCTGAGAGATTGACAACGGTGTTGGTGGCGCTCAGGTGAAGAGATTCCGCCCACGTTGAGGTTGCGTAGAGCCAGCAATTCCCGATCGATTGTCGTTTGACTGACGTGTGGGCGACGTCCGAGACTTTGACGAGTGATGAATTTTTTCGATCGTCACAGGCGGCTGTAAAAGAGAGAGCCAATAGATTTATCGCGAGCACAGAGCCTAGAAACCGCCGACGAACAATCATCTAAGAACCCCCAATAAAGTGCGTATATTTATTAAAAAAACATAGAATTCAGAGGCGGGAGTTATCAGCATTCTATGAGTCTGTCTATAAATATATGCTGGGAGTCTTGAGATATCTCGGGGGGACTTTCGTTATTTTTGACGGGGAGGCGTCCCGGGGTTATATTATTGGAAAATCCGGCGTTTATTGTTGTTTTTGTTAGGCTTCGGCCCATGAATTAACTTTAAAGTCATCGCATCTCTTAACGTTCAACTTAAGGCGGTCCAAATGAAGCGACTTCTGCACCGTAAATCACTATTAATATTGATAATTTCAGCATCTTGGTTGTCTGGCGTGACGTTGGCTGTCGAGTCCAAAGTCAATGCGCCTGTGGCAGTGACCACAGAGATAGATAAGGACCCAGCTCGGGGGGCGGCTCAAACCCAGGCTGCTGTGGCTGGACCAACCGAGGTTCAGAGTACCGATGTGGGGCAGTCCGGTATTTTTTCGCGTGCTTGGGACGCAGGCTTCGTCGCTTTTCTAACGTTGCTCCTGTTGATCGGGGCATCGATTGGCTGTTGGGTCATCATCATCACGAAATGGAAGGAGTTGGAGACGATAAGATCGGCCACGGATGGCTTCATCAAAGCATTCTGGGACTCAAGATCTTTGAACGATTTGAATGGCCGCTTACAAGAGTATCCATACAGTCCCACCAGAGAAGTATTTCGGAGTGGTTACGCAGAGCTCGCCAGAAGTAATCAGATGCGAGAGAATACTCCATCAACCGAACTTGCGATCAGCGCCGCCATGGATAATTTGAATCGTTCTCTGCAGAAAGCTAAATTGCTTGAACGAAAAACTCTCGAACGAAATATGAATTGGTTAGCTATTATTGCTTCAGTCTCACCATTTGTGGGACTATTCGGAACGGTTTGGGGGATTATGAATTCATTTGAGGGGATCGCACGTTCCGGTAGTGCAAGCTTAGCAGCAGTGGCTCCCGGGATTGCGGAAGCTCTGACGGCTACAGCCTTCGGTCTTGGCGCGGCAATTCCGGCGGTCATTGGCTACAACCTCTTTAATGGTAGACTGCGTTTTCAAATGATGGCCATCGATGGGTTTTGTTCAGATTTTCTGAACATAGTTGAACGCTATCTGGTGACAGAGAAAAGTAAGGCCCCCGAAAAAGTTTAGTTTTCTGCAAAGCAGATCTAAAGGAGCTCGCTTATGGCGCTAGGCAGATTGAATCACGGTCATGGTCATGGTGATGATCCCAGCGGAGATTTTGCTGATATCAACGTCATTCCCTTGGTCGACGTGCTGCTCGTACTGCTCATTATATTTATGGTGGCTGCGCCGATTAGTATCGGCGGCATCAATATAGATCTACCTATTAGCAAGGCAAGAGGCGCTCTTTCTGACGAGCAGCGCGTCATTGTCACAATCAATAAAGAGGGCGAATTTTGGATGGATAAATCTCAGATTCCAGCCTCAGCTCTCCCGGAGAAATTAAAAGCTATTTACCAATTTCGTGAGCGAAAAGAGATTTTTATTCGTGCCGATAAGGGCGTCATCTATAGTCGGGTTATTGACGCGATGACTGCGGCGAAAATAGCTGGCGTCAATAAAATTTCCATGTTGACCCAGCCACCGAAGGCTTGAGACTGATGTCAGCGACTTTAACCAAAACAGCATTTAGATACGATGTTAGCCCCGCTTTTTCGCCGCGGGTCGAATCGGCAGAGGCGCCGATAGATCGACGTTTTTTTGTCAAAACGGTTTTAATAACGCTGCTGTGTCACCTAATTTTACTCTCAATGAACCCAGATTGGTTTTTCTCTAGTCCTATTGTTAGCCTTGAAGAAAGTATTGCCGTGGATGCAGATTTCATGCCTGAGGTGAGTGTCGGTTCGCCACAGGAAAATTCCATGCCTAACGCGAAGAAATCCGAAGATGTGGCCGTGCCCTCAAATTTGCTACCGCAATTACCCAAGAAATTTGAGGTGGAGCAAAACGTTAAGGCTGATGAGAAGCCTGTGGCAGAGGAAAAAGACAAAAAATCAGAGGATCAGCTTGCAAAGAAAGTCGAAGATGTGGCTGAGCAGTTGGAGTCTCCTAAAGCCAAAGATGATCCAAACAAAGTTACAAAAGAATATCTGTTAAAGCGTCTTGCTGTTGAGCGCCTGAAGCGAGAAAACAAAGTTGATAAACAAATGAAGGCGCAAAAGGACGCACTTGCGAAGCTTAAAGAAGAGCTTTTAGCCAAGGATGCTAGGGCAAACAGCGCCTTGGGGTCTAGCGCTGGTGTTAGCGGGATTCGCGCTAAGAGCTACGCTGATGTTCTTAAGGCTGCGGTGAAAAGAAATCTATATCTTCCGAAAAACTTTGAGTATGACCGCGCACAGCTGGTCACTCAGCTGAGCGTGGTGATTAATGCGAAAGGTGAATTAGTCGAAGTTAAGCTTGCAAGGTCCAGCGGCAACGGTGCTTATGACCAGGCGGCTATTGCGGCGTTACAGAATTCAGTGCCGCTGCCACAGCCGCCGGCAGAGATTGCGGGTCAGTCGATTACGTTTAACCTCTCCAAATGATAAGGGCGAAATTTTATGATGATTGATATACGCTTGCTCGCGATGCTCACGGCACTCCTGTTTTCCTCAGGCAATATCGCGAACGCCGCAGGGATTGTGGTGAATATTGATAGTCCCCAATTTCGAGAAGTTGTGGCGGCGGTGCCTGCGTTTTCCATAGGCGAAGACCAGGCTGACAGTGAAACTCGCGGTATGGCTGACCAAGCCTCAGCTGAGCTCCAGCGACTCCTCACCTTTACGGGAGTTTTTAAGGTGATGTCGAATTCGGCGTTCAAGGATCTAACGGCCAAGGCGAAACCTGCTTGGTACAGAGACCAAGCAGCTGGCGAGTCTAGTTTACCTGAGTGGAAAAACATCGGTGTTGAGTCATTAACCGTTGCAGAGCTGTCCCGGGAAAAGAGTGCGTCCTGGTCTTTGATGATTCGGACTATTGATGTGGCTCGGCGTGAAGTTTTGGTTGGGAAAAAATATAGCGAAATATCTAAAAAGCAATTGATTGGTGTTATCCGTCGATATGGCGATGAGATGATGCGAGCCTATACGGGTAAGTCCGGCATATTTAATTCGAAGCTCGTATTTGTCGGAAGGACGTCTCAGTCTGCAGCCAAGCAGATTTACATTTCAGACTTTGATGGATCAAACCCTGTACAGATATCGAAAGGTAACTACCCGCATCTTTCGCCAAGTTTTAGTCCAGATGGAAAGTTTGTGACTTACACATCCTATGAGGCTGGGAACCCAGATCTTTATCTTTATGATATTTCATCTGGCACGACACGTAAGCTTTCCGGACATAAAGGTATAAACAGTGGCGGTAATTTTGCTCCGTCGGGAAAACTGTTGGCATTCACCGGCTCCGTTAATGGTGATGCAGATATTTATACTGTGATGCCTGGTGGCAGCAGTCGTAAGCTATTTATCAGTGGAAATGGACTTGATGTGGATCCTTCGTTTTCACCTGATGGAAACAAAATTGCATTTGTTAGCGGACGTTATGGTAATCCCCATATTTTTATAGCGTCGGTGGAGTGGCGTTCTCCAACCGATCCTCGTGTTAAAGACGATAAGAGGTTAACTTATGCTGGTTGGTATAATGCGACCCCGGCGTGGACTCCTGAAGGTGACAGAATCGCGTTTGCGGGTTATGATCGAGAGATAGACCGCTTTGATTTGTTCATGATGAATCCGGATGGAACAAAACTAGAGCGGTTGACTCTGAGAACGGGGGATAACGAGCGTCCGTGGTTCTCGCCGAATGGGCAGAATCTGGTTTTTATGTCCAACAGAACGAATGGACAAAATGTGAAGAGCGTCCATCAGCTTTACGTCATGAATAGGGATGGAAGCAATCAGCGCCAGTTGAATACAGGTCTTTATGAGGCTCAGACCCCGTGTTGGGGGCCGAACCTTTAGGATTAGTAAATGAATTTAGAGGAGATTTTAGAATGAAAGTAGTGAAGTCGATCATCGCAGTAAACGGGCTCGCGCTCCTGATTGTAGCCGGTTGTACGGAGAAGAAAGCTTCGGAGCCTGTAAAGTCGGAAGAGCCAGCGGGAGAGCTCCCAGCGGCGCCTGCAGCAGCGGCTGCACCCGAGGCCCCTGCAGCGGCAGATTCGGATGATGTCACATTAGATTCTTCAAATCCTGTGAAAAAGAAGCCCGCAAAGGCCAAGAACAAGAAGGGGCGTAAGGCCCAACAAAAGAAGAAGTAAAGTTTAAGGATACTCTATTGTTTTTGTAGGAGCAGTGAGCCCCAAGTCAGGCCTGCTCCTACAACTGCTATAACGATATAGTCGCCCTTCTGGTAACGGTCCCAGTTCTGTGAGAGAACGCTGGGTGCACCACAAGCGCCCTGGTTTCCATATTGGACTACGTTATACAGATGACGGCTCTCGGGCACTCCCATCTTATCCATGGCAGATGTCAGCATTCGGTAATTGGCTTGATGTCCAATGAACCAGTGAGCCTCCGAAACCTTAAGATGATTCCTCGCTAGGATATCTTGCGCTGCAGCGATGGTTTTAGTGACGGCAAACTTCTGTACGGCCGCTCCATTTTGATGAAAAAACTGTCCATCAGGCAGGTGAATATGTTCCCATCCACTCGGTGCAGATTCTACAAGGCTATCGATTACCTTGAGAGCCCCCGGCTTGGTTGTTGAGCTCACAACTGCTGCGATGGACGCATCTCCGAATAGGATCGAGTTTCTACGGTCCGCGTAGTTCATGCGCGTTGTATAGCGTTCGCTGCAAAATATTGCGCCTTCTGTCGTTAGACCGCTTGCGATTAAGCCTCTCATGACGTGACATTGAACCACAAATGTGCTGCAAGCTGAATTTACGTCAAACGCCCGCACGCGTTCCAAACCTAACTGTGATGCAACAACGCAGGCGCTTGCCGGTATGTCGTCGTCTGGAACCGATGTGCCACCGATCACAGTATCGATAGCCTCAGAAACAATGTGTGCTCTCGATAGGGCGATTTTCCAAGACTTCTCGCTCATGCTTGCAATTGATTCTATTTGCCCTGCGTTCTTAAGGCTTTGACGGTCCGTTCTGCCGTGACGTAAGTCTGAGACGTGCTCTTTTGTAAGAACAGATCGACGCGACTCGATGCCGACCCGGTCTCTTATCCAGTCCGCTGAAGAGTCGATATCTAACTTATCGAAAAACGCGTTCTCGAGAATATTATCTGGGAAGTAGTGTCCCAAGGCGTAGATAAACATGAATCAGAACTCCGAGCGATTTAGTTTGTAAACATGCCGCCATTCACATGAATGGTGCTGCCCGTGATATAGTTTGCTTTGTCGCTGGCTAGGAATGCTACGGCTGCAGCTATGTCGTCTGGCTCACCAAATCGTTTTAGAGGAATTTTATTCATGATGGCCTCTTTGGCCTGCTCTGGAAGTGCGTCAGTCATGTCTGTCTTGATAAATCCTGGAGCAACGCAGTTACACAAAATTCCGAATTGCGCCAAGTCTTGAGCAATACTTTTTGTGAAGGCCGTAATGGCGCCCTTGGTGGCGGCATACATGGATTGCCCCGCATTGCCAGTGTAACCGACAACTGACGCAATATTTATGATTCTTCCTGATTTAGACCTGATCATGGATTTTGTGACGAGCTTGCTGAGTAAGAATACAGGCTTCAAATTCGTATTTAAAAGTGTTTCAAAATCCTCAGGCTTGGCAAACGGAAGAATTTGATCGATTGAAATGCCTGCGTTGTTGACTAGAACTGTTATAGGCCCCAAATCGGCAATGACAGACTTTATAAGATCCTGACACTCCGAGGGGTTGGAAAGGTCGGCTTTGAATGGCTTGGATCCTTCGATCGTTTGGGATAACGCCTGAACCTTATCTTCTGATCCGCGATAGTGAAGAGCTACTTTAAAACCAAGCTGCCCAAGGGCTTTAGCGCAGGCTGCGCCAATACCCCGGCTAGCACCGGTGACCAGCGCGACTTTGTTTGCATTGCTGTTAGGCGCGTTCATGATGAGGTCCCCCAATTATCGGCAATAAAACGGCGGACGCCGAGGATATCACCCCGTAATTCTCAGGACAATCACACTTTCTGGCCGAAATTAGCAGAAGTTATCAGGATGCGCGCTTTGCGGGCTGCGGCGTGGCTGATTTTTGAGCATCTTTGATTCTGAATGCCCACTGAACCACGGAGGCAGTCGTTCGCCATATACCTTCGATGTCGTTGCTTGCATCGGGATGAAATCCTTCGTGAGCGGCTCTATTTCGAAAGTCTTGGAAAACATGGAGTTCTTTGCAGAACTCTGCGAGTTCTTCATCGTCTTTTGTTCCTAGATGAAGCGTCTGACTTAGTCCGGCCTTGCAGCTTTGTCGACCAAAAACCAGAAAATACAAACCGAACGCCTTCAGTCCGTCCAGCGTGAACCGCCGGCCAGGTTCGAATTGACAGATTGCACGCAGCATTTTTCTAAGCTTGAACTTTGAAAAAAACGGAATGTCTCGAATAACGGGCAGAGACGCTATGTAAGATTCAAATTCATCCATTTGCCGGACTATCGGTCGCGCGTAGCCGATAACGTCGAGCTTTCTTTGTATGGATCCGCTTTGTAGTGACTGGCTAACGATATCTTCAAAAAACTCTCTGTAAAGCAGTTCCATGGCTTTGTACTGCATGTCTATGAGTGGCGAAAGATCGATTGAGTCTGCGTGCTGACTGTTAGAGGCAGTCTGGTTAAAAAATAGTGCTGTTCTAAGAGCGCGCTTTACTTCGCTCGACAAGCTTTTATAGTGTGGAATCATAGAGGATAAGGGCCCATCTAGATCCATGGATTCGGTCGTGCTTGGTGACATTGCCGAATTTATTTTTGACTCTGTGAGTTTTGCTGTCGGAGATAGCATTGATGTCAATTCATCTCGTATTTGGTTGAGCGGGTTATCAGCGCTGGGAATTAACCGTAGATCTTGAATCGCGCTACGAAGTTCTTTTTGGAGTCCTTGAAGGTCCTTGCGAGCCAGAATCGCAGTGATTTCACGCTGTACACTAATGGTTGAGTTTGGTCGAGTCAGCATCGAAATCAGCTCTAGGTGACTTCTTGGTGTGTTAATCTTTCCAAGGGCTCGTGCAACTAAGCGAAGTAGCATCTCATCTTCGGAGCGAATGTAGTCGAGTAATTTGAGAACTGCTTCATCTCGACCGTTCATGCGCGCTAAAAGGCGTATGAAAACGACATGAACCAGTCCTTTGTGTTTTCGGCACATGGCGCTTAAACTCGAAATTTGTGCGGATTCGGGTGCGCGCCAAGCAGACGTCAGAGCGCTCCAAATTTGATCGTTGTTTTGCAGGGACTCAGGCAGGTCTAAAAGAGCGCCGAAGAATTTCTCTATTGGGTGATCGCAACTGTCAACACCGACCGTTCCGCTAAGCGCGAAGTCGGTCACCTTGGTGATGCCGTCAGCGGCTATTTTTAACTTGCTAGTTGATGCGCTATGTCTCGCAGCATTAAGTGCTGAAAATCTTGATTCATTGTACGATTTAGTTAAAAACCCACTTGCCATTGAGTCAACGTACGTTACAGATGCAAGAGGCGAGTGTGATAAAATCGTATCGGACCAGCTAGGATCGAATTTACTAGAGCAAAGATTATCAGTGATAGCTCGGCGAGAAAATCCAGCCAGGAGTTCCATTGACGGATTTTGAGATTTTAATAAAGAGTCGAGAATGATCGCAGGCGCATCAAATCTCGACCAAATTGGGGGCAGATGCACGATGAAATCAATACCATCCGGCATCTTGGCAATTGATTTCTCAATCTTCGAAAATAAATGATGACGTCGGTCGTGTTGTTCAGCAGCGGATGTCAACATTGAAGACCATAAAAATTTTGACGCATTCGGCATGATCTTCACTAACTCTTTTTCAGCGTGTCTGAGAATGTATGCGAAGGCTGGAAATAGGTTTTTTTGGTCTGGAAAATTTACGTCATTGGCACGACTAAGTACTTTTCTCGAAAGTGTCAGCAGTCGTTCTGATTGGATTTCAAACTGCAAAGCTCTCTCGGTTAGAAGGGCGTGAAATGTCCCAGAGAAGTCTTCCCAATTAGCTACGGCCAAGTTTGCCTTTGTGATCTCGTATCCATGAGATAGCGGTGCTAAGTCAAGAATTGTGAATCTAATGCGCTGAGGAAGATCTGGAATGCTTAAAATTGGTATCAGCCGATGCCACAGAATTTTGTCTGTACATCGGGCCCATGCTCGTAATGCGGCGGCCGCTACGCCCTGATTCCAACTGAGAAAATTCGACATGATCCACAGTTCAAGCTCAGCTTTGTTTTCAGTCAAACACAGATCAAAAGCGGATGCGAGTTCCTCATCCGAGAGTCGGAGTTCCATGAGGCCTTTGACAAAGAGGGGTGACAAGCCGATGCCTGCGGACGCCCAGGATTCGAGAAGGCGTAATCTTTCTGTAGAGGTTTCAAGACTGATAAATTGGTCCAGCTCTCGCTGAGACGCTGATTTCAATTTCGTTTGATTTTGCATAGGTATCCTCGCCGATTCCTGATGTCAGCGTATCGGACTCAGATGTAGACAGCAGAAGCCCCCTTGTTTGGGGATTTTATAAAAATAAACAAATTAACAATAGGTTCTGGGCTGTTTGATGGGCTGCTAGAAAGTCAGAAAAACAGCAGTAAAAATAACATCTAAAAGCGAGCTCCGACGTTGAAGTGGAATTCACCCCGTTTCCAAAGTGGTAGCTTTTGGTCGGATCGTGGAAAGCAGAAGGCCTTATCATTTTTACACTTGGGGCTAACAGGTTCGTGCCAGGGAATGCCGTATGCTAAATTAATTGAACCGATCGGTGTTAAAAAATTTAAAGCTGTACCAGCTGAGGTGAAATTTCTTAGCCAAATGATTTCTGGCTCCGCGGCCACATCCTCAATCTCATACCCGATATTATCTTCAATGCTGCGCTTGGGACTACCTTGACAAGCTGGATTGTCGCCAATCGAGGAGTCGGCTGCGAAGGCTCTCTCAAATTTTTGCTTTTCAGACTGACTAAAGCTTGACGTTCCAGAATCAACGAATAGGGTTCCAGCAACTGATGTAGCGAATCGGTATCTAGCCTCGGCTTTTAGGATCAGTCTGCGAGATCCCCCTGTGGGTGATGCGGTGTACGTGCAGTCCCACTGGTCGTTTTCCCCTAAATTAGGCCTGCGAACAATCGGACCAAGACTTCTTTCTTTAAAACCTCGTACTGTGTCAACACCTCCCGCAGGGAGTCGCTCACTTGCGGGGAGAATGTCGCTATTTTGATTCCCTCGACGTTCCACATCTTCAAAGCTTGTGAAGTTGACTCCGAAGGCTAATACGAAGTTTTCCGACGGCGAAATATAGCGATTTGATGCAACATCCCACCTAAAGTAACGTAAGTCGCCGCCGAAGTCATATCTTGCCCAAGTCAGCTCAGAGTCAATCGAATAGCCAGCACTCGTCCAAGTTTGATCATTTCTTTTGTCGATCAAGAGCCTGAGACCAGCCCTTCCGACGGCGAATGTATCAGCGAGAAATGCATCTACATCCTCCCGGGCGCCTTCTTCGTCGTTAAGCTTTCGCGCATAGAACAGAGCGACCTTCGATCCGGGTATCAGGGTTCGTAGGCTGTGAGAAAACTCAACTTCAAAACCTTTGGTGAGGGACCACGCATAATCTGTTGCCCGTGCCGCTTGAGATACCGAGATAGTGCCATCGATCACCGAATCCAAAATGTGGGGCTCAAGATAGCCAGCAGAAATTGAACGACCAATTAGCGTTTTAGGTCCGATAGCCTTCTGATGGGCCTCCTCGTTGAAACTTGCGCGGCCATATAACTGTCGCCCAGTCCCAGCGATATTTGTAAGTGCTCCCTCGAGGTTGTAACGCATACCGTAGTAGGAGCTCCATCCCGGCCCAAAATTTACAGTTCGGGACGGACTTTCAGTAACCTGGATGAGCAGATCAACGATAGGCGGCTTTGTAAAAGAGAGGTCCGGATCTAGAGGGCGTATCATAATAGTGGAGAAAACCCCGATCCGTAACAATGCGCGTCTGGATGCGGTAACGAGCTCTGGATCATACCAGTCGCCTGTGTTGAAATGTAGCTCTCGCATAACAACTTTTGGATCGGTTCTAACTAATCCCGTGATAAACACGTCTCCGAATTTTACTCGCGGCCCTTCATCAATTCTAATAATAACGATAGTTTCCTGCTGCCCGTTCTTAAGATTTCGTGAGGATGTTTCGCCGGTTGCGCTGGTGTAAAAGTAGCCCTCATTCGCATATAACGTTCGGATTTTTTGTTGCAAATCTACAATTTTACTTCTGTCGATTGGGTCTCCGGGCGAGAAATCAGATAGATCATTTATTTGTTGGCTAGGTACAGCTTGGTTCCCACTGATGGATAGTCGCTCAAAGATGCGCTGATCGCCCTCTTCAATCGAGATGACAATAATTACGCGACCGCTCTGCCCCTCTCTGGATTCGCTTTGAATCTGGCGATCGACAATTTTAACATCCCAGAAGCCCTTGTTGATGTACTGGGCTCGGATTCTTTCGATTCCAGATGCAATAGCATCTGGATTATAGATAACCTCTGAAGTTTCATCGTCAGATTGCGTGGGTCTTTCGACGCCTAGAAGATTGAAAAGCTCTGATTCAGCGAACGAGATGTTGCCTTCGATTTGAATACGCGTGATGACCGTTGGTTCGCCAAGCTTGATGTAAAATCTGTGAATCAGTTCACCGCTAGCTCCGTCTACCATCGCGGAGTTTACTACTTGTGCGTCCCCATATCCCCGAACCCTCAACTGTCTAATAAGTTCGAAAGCCACAGACTCGACGCTCAAAATTGACGGGTCAAAAGCCTGCATGTCTGCATTTGTGAAAATACTTGATAAACTTCGACCGGTTGTCTGGTCGATAAAATCATACACGATTTTACGACCAAACTTTCCACTCACTTTTATCAGCGCCGCAGTTTTGCTTTTGTCGAATTGAAACCCTTCAAACGTGAGACTTGCTTCCGCATATCCTAAGCTCCGAGCTTTACTTTCGGTTTCGGCAATTGATCTTGAAACGTCTTCAACGTCGCAAATGTCACCTGCATGTATACTTTGGTCGGTCTCAATTGGCGGCTTTTGCTCCCATAAATAACCAGCTATGATACATGGTTGGCCGATATCAAGCTTAAAGATGTAGATTACGTCCTCTGCGGTCTCCCTGATTAGATTAATGACGCTTCCGTTTACGTAGCCTCTCTTTATAATGGCATCTTTGATTTCTTGTGAGATTTTTTCTTGAAGTTTTGGCGAGTGAACCTGTCCGACATAGGGGGTTATAATTGCTCGCAGTTGAGACGAAAGCGCAAGTGGCGCCAGCTTGAAATCAATTTGCGCGACTGGGATCGCCGTTTTGCCTTTAACAATATATGTGCCATTTTGAAGGTCTACCCAAAGGCTTGCAAAAGGGTGCCGAAGAGCCAGCGCGGTGAGTACGGTTCGGAGGTCGGATCCCGTAGTTATTTCTGGCGTTCTCACGTGCAGGCGCTTATCTTCTAAAGCGGGAATATTTAAATCAGGAGATATTGACCAAGGTGCAGCAAACCCAGGCCGACTGAAGGTCAGTATGGGTAGAATTATAATCAGATTCAAAAATGCGTACTTAAGGGAACGCAAACTTGAATTTGAGATCGACACCGGTGTCTGTTGGGCTGCCGGATGTCTTGCTGTTAGTGCCCGTTTGCTCATTGCTACTTTCAATTCCACCTGTTAACGAGATGCTATCATGGAGACTGTATTCTGACGATACCTTCACGGTGCTTTGATCGACCTTGAGAATCACATCAAAGTCGTCTGTGATGTTTAGTGGCAAGTTGAAACGCACGATCGGCATGCCCTCTGGATCGGCATACGTGTCAATGTAAACCTGCCGGATAACGCTCTGGCCAGAGAGATCGAATATCTTTTGAACAGTATCTTCCACCTGCCCGGCTGCAATGTTTAATGCTTCCGACGCAGCCGTTGACTCCGCTGTGCCAATACCAGACGAGGTGTCGGGAAGGGAGCCTCTGTTAAGCAGTCCGATGATATCGATTTTAGATAAAGGAGTTCCGTCTGGTCTTGTCGGCGGTTCGACTGTGAAGTCAATAATTGGTGAACTTGCACGGCCACTGATGTTTATGCCGACTTTATAGGAGGAGACATCGCTACTGGCTGAGATGTCGAGTGCAGGATCAACTTTGATAGGGTCGTCGAAATTAATTAAACCCCGTTTGATTTCGAATTCTCTCTTATAAAAAAATCGTCCCTTGGACACATCAACAAGGCCGATGATACTTGGCATGATGTTAGAGCCGCTCACACGTAGGTCTGACGATAACGTTGCCTGCCCAGCTTTGCTGCTAAAGCTGATGGATTTTTCGGCATTGATACTAATGTCCATATTAATTAGGGGTACGATCGAACTCGTGGAGTCAGCAGCGGATTGTGACCGGATGCTCTCTAAGATGGCTTCACGAAGGTCAATATCGCGGTTAGATCGAGCTTTAACGATATCGATACGCCCAGAAGCAGTCCAGGGTCTCTCGCTGCCCGTGATTTTGATTTGACCATCTATAGTTGAGTCAAAGTATTTGATAATGGGGAATGGATAGAGAAATGACGCATTATCCATATTGACAGTAATATCGGTTTCGTCGCCGGAATCTGGCCTGGCGAGATATCCGACTGCGGAAATAACCCCGTTACCCTTTGTTGCTCGCAAGGCCTTCAGTGTTATTCCGTTTGTCCCGATGCGAGCGTCAAGCTGGATATTCTGAAATGATGGTCGGAAACCGTTAAGGCCGATGGTTGCTGGTGTGTTGGCTTCGCGATCGGGAGCGTCTCTGACGGTGATGTCGACGTTGGGTTTCTCTATAGAACCGAAAATACCACCGTCGACTTTGAGTGATCCGGTAGCGATTTCTACGTCTGGTATCAGCAATCTTAACGTTTCGATATCAATGTGCCCTTTTGTTGTTAGACCAAGACTGGAGGGTGGCCGGTGGTTGTGAAGTCCGAAACTCAACTCTCCCAAGCTACTATTAATGACAATCGGCTTGTTATCTGCAAGTTTCCATCCGTTTCGCTGAAAATACAGTTTTGTTGGGTAGGCACTTCTAAAATCCATTCGCTGACCACTCCGAGAGACCATTGAATAATAGCGAATACGTAGGTCTCGTAGTTCCAGCTCTCCGACGGAATCCCACCAGTTTCTAAATGTCCCTTCCAGGTTCCAAGTCGCGCTGAGATAGGCAAAATTTCGAGCATCCTGACTCATGATGGCAGGTAGCCAAGGCCTAAAATCGGCATTTTTGGCGGCGATATACCAATTAAACGGAATAGCGGGATCGCCAAAATCGAGGCTAATGCGGGCCTTGAGAGCACTACCGCCTTGCTCAGCCATGATGTCTATTTTGGAACCGTCGATGACTATAGAGCTAATGATGTCGCTGACAGGAGATTCGAGAATTTTTGATTTCGAGAGTTGTATTTTAGCTAACCCGGTAAGGCCGGAGAACGTTCCAGCGAGCTTGAGATCCCCAGCGATCTCGCTTGATATCCCGAGATCCGTTAGGCTTTGGCCAATCGATGGAAGCGATCGGATGTCATCACCTTGTCCTGGTATGCCTCGCAGAGTTGCCGAGATGTCCAACTGATCAGTCTTATTAAGCCCAATCCCACCAAGAAAGTCACTTTGAAT
>JBEIGW010000020.1:0-18789 GCA_040381655.1 Deltaproteobacteria bacterium | reverse complement strand
GGTCATCGTGGATTCTTAGTTACTGAGATATGGCAGCAAGGGCTATACCAGCGCTAAGGTGATGAATTTCCTAGGTTCTAGGCGGCTAACTGTTAGACATTGAATGATGTTTTGACAGGTCAAAAAAAGAGCCCCGATCCGGGGCTCTTTGGTTACTTGTAGATTGGTTGGTAGGACTTCTGTAATTCTCTGTATACCGGGTCGTTTATCGCGGGCTTTTTTTGTAGTAACAGACCGGCCTCAACCAACTTCGGGTTGGCTATGCGGCTTCCATCGGAAACCGTATACATTTCAGAAACCGGTTTGAATAGATGCCAGGTGAATATTTGGTCCTCACCCCAAATTTCTCCATAGAGGACCGCGCGACTATCTAGCTGTCCGAGAGGTTGTCCAGTATGCGTGTGGCATCTAGCACAAGACTTCTCAGTGTTTTCCAATAGCCCCGCAATATACTTTTGGGGGACTATGTGGAAGCTCGCTTCTGTCGATGGAGCAAAACTAACTTTATCTCCAGACCTTTTCCACTCCGCATTCATTGCAGACTTAAACGTAGTTTTCTTCAGTAAGCTTCGAATGAGAGCATGATCCTTCGTAGCGGGTAGCTTGTCGTAATAGCCATTGATACTTGGTACAGCTTTTTCGTAGGACTTACTGTCAAGACGTCCCGGAATTAGAGTTGAGTTATCTTCAAGATGCATGACAAGCTGTTTCAGGTCCGTGCTTTCCCAGTTTGCGCGATATTTTTTGATCGCTTGCGATAGATCTACTGCGCGTGGGAATGGACGGAATATATCTGTTCGCCAATGGTCAATCTCACGAACTCTCGTTCTCAACTCGTGTGTATACCACTCAGACGAGGTTGATCCGTCACGAACTAGTAGCAATTCACCAAACACAGTTCCTACTGGAAATACCCAGTGCCAGTGCGATCCACTTTTCCACCAAACAACCGGCACGAATTTTCCTGTCGCATCGCGTGGCGGTTGCCAGAAGTAAATGGCCTCGGAATTTCCGCGATCAGTTCGACCCGCAGTTATCGAGAAAGGATACTTGAAGGTTTGGAGCTCAAAATACTCAGTTAAAGCCTTAATGCCAGGTTCTGATGCTGTTGAACCAACGTCATACGCTACACGGTTGGCTCGAAGGCCTTCTGGTCCAGTGGGATTACCGAAAGAGTCTTGGTAGACGAAAACCATGGAGTCTTCGTCATACCAGATCGTATCTTTGGAGTGTATGATCTGGTTGATTTGCGAATCGGCAACATTTGGAAGATGTTTCAAATAAGCGGCTAGCTCCCGATTATCGATAAACTGAAAACGAGATGAGGAACTGCTCATGCTCAAATCTTGATTTTGAGTGAACGCTAGACAGTCCGCCAGTTTGCTCGAAAACGATTTTATGGTTGATCTATCAGATAACTTGATAGCACTGTAACCCCCGCTACCTTCAACGCAGGTGATGCCCTTACGTGCAGCACGACGCGCCATCTCGCAGGCTCCGATATTGCCGTTTAGTGTGAAGTTTCCAACTCTTACCGATTTGCCTTGCGACAAATAGGTCAACTCTCCAACAAGATTGGAGCCCGGCATGCGCCGACATACGAGCTGCTGCGGTGTGCTATCAGTCAAGAGCATGGCATTCTTGTTAAGTGGGCTATCATCGACGGTATAGTCTTCAATTTCCAGTGATCCATTTTTTTGTGGGTCATTGGAATCCGATCGCTGCGGATCCGATTTATCCGGTTGTCGGAGTATGGGAACATTCTCAGGAGAACTGCAATTGACTGCAGCCATCGCCGCCGCCGACACGGCAAGGAAGAGAAGGGGCTTTTTAAATTTCGAATAAATCTCATGCCGCATAGCAACGTCCTCGCAATATCTTCAGCTTCAACGGGGATCAGGGACCAACAGACAGCAGGGCTGTCCAGGGGGTACATTAAGTCACCTTGGGCGTTAAAATCAACTAAGAATTATTAATATTTTAAAGTATTTTTATATTATTATAATCATTGAGTTTTTATATGAAAAGGGCCCGAAACTATTGGAGAATGGTTTAAAGTCTTAAAGCCATTTATCGGGCTAAATTATGGCAGTCGGAAAATATGCGCCCGGTTATTGAGGGGTTATCTTTAACCTCTTTGTGGAACTTGCCCCCATCGTACGGGATCTCGATATCCTTGATGTTTTCAGGCTTAAAGCCAAGCCCGGTGAAACTACCCGAGTTATATGGGGAATCCACGATCTCGTCGCCGCGAGCAAACAGAGAGCATTTCTTGAGTCCATCGATAGCCTCAAAATGCTGCGTAAATAGTTTTTTGATCTCTTGTGCGCCGCTATCTGAGTCCCGGTAAAAAGGTGAGAGCATTTCTGCTCCCCCGCATTGATTTGGGAAAATCCGGCAAGGACGTATGACGTCTTGACCCCTGACGGCGCCGGCGAGCCCCACAAATAATCGTACGCGACTGGATATGAGTTCAGCTGATCCTGGGGAGACAGGATTTTCAAGGATGGCTTTTAGTGAAACAAACTGTCCGAGCGAATGTGCAATCACATCGATTTTTAATTGTGGGTTATTAGCCTTGGCAATAATGGCTTGAATCTGCTCCGCCACTGCCTTTGACATGTCATTTGTGCTCGTTTCGTCGTCGTAGTTTAAGGAGTGAACATTGTTATAACCAGCAGATTTAAAACTTTCGCGCAGCCGCGTCAGGTCTGTATAGGGTTTAATCTTAAGTCGCCAAATAAAGTGAGGCCGGCGTGGTGTATTGCCCCAACCGTGCACTAAAAGAACGGCTATATTATCTTTGTTGGGGTCCACGACAGCGGCCGTATTTAATTTTGCTTTATCAACTGTTTTGCATGATGCACAAAGAGCAAAGGCAGAAAAAATCAAGAGCAATACGTATGATTTCATGGGCTTTTCTCTCCTAATGGAGCTCTGGGTTGCTTTTCACTTTACCGGATTTTTGTCATCAGAGCTATTGTTGCCACTGCTGACATCCACGGCTGAAAGCACTAGACTATAAGAGCAACATTTTTAGGGGGATGCATGAACTTTATTCTAACTTTATTTATCGTAGCGTCGTTCTACACGTCCGCATGTAAAACCCCGATAAGAAATAGCTCGTCTTTGAATGATGCGACACTGATCGATAAAGAGAATCTTCCTCCGATTAAATTTGCGTTCTGGGCTGATCAGGATTTTGTTTATCGAGGTTACTGTTCTTGGTCTAGTGCGCCGTACGACAGAACAAGCTGCTCACAGAATACTGTCAAAATACCAGTCAGACAATTTTCAGCTTACTTCCAGAAACTAGACGTTATGAAAGACGGCTACGATGGCGCTGTACCATCAATGTCATCCGAACAGCGTCAGGCAGCCGTGGATGAACTTCTAAAAGCCTTGCAAGAGCGACGCAATCTTGCGTGGCTTCCCATGCAGCGGCGTGTTCCACAGGAGCTTCGAGAGCAAGTCAAGCTCAGTGAACAAGCCACATTATTCGCAACTAGGATGAATCAGTGTTTTTTAGGAGTGGGTGATGCAAGGGCAGTGATGCCGCCATTTATGGTGTCCATTTTTGAGCTTACCGGTAGAGGCGCGATAAAACTTGGCATAAGGAATGGATTAAAAAACGGCAAAGCAGTTATTGTGCGAGAGGGCAAAGCCTTGCGCGAAGCCGATGACTTCGTTGACTTGTATAAAGAGATTCCAGGCGAAAATGGTGGTCGAGTACCGACCTGTCAGCTGTTCAATAGCGGGGCCACTCCGCTACCACCGAAGACCATATTGTTTGCCAGTGGTTGGGATCGTCAAAATCCCAATCATACGGACCTTACGGCAATTAGACTTTATAAAGATGCTCAGTTGACGCAGGAAACAGGATACATGACCTGTGTTGGTGCTTTTTCAGAGTATATGGGCCAACCGTCACCAACGTTTCCTCTGGGCGAGCTTGTTGCAACGTTCAAGGATCAAAGTGATTTTATATTTCAGGGTTATTTAGAATAAACTTGGTGAATATCCCAAAACTTGTTTCATTTCATGTCATGTAGGAGCAGTTAGCGCCGGGAAAACGTGTGTGCGTTGTTCCGCCTGAAAAAGTTAATGGCCTTCGAGCGGCCTAGTCTGTGTGCAGGGTCAGGGCGACTAATAGAGTGAGTGATTTCAGGTAGCATAAATAAAAACCCCCCGTCTAAATAATGAGCCGGGGGGTTCGTTTCAGTGATGACGTCGACCAGTCTTGATTTGGCCTGTCATCATGTCTCTTTGTAGTGGCGATAAAACTCTCGGCAGCTCTTTTATGAGAAAATCGATATCGAGAAATGCCGACGCACTAATATCCTGCCAAACGACATCTTTTGCACTGTTCAAGACAAAAAGACCATGGATAGGAAGACTTTCAAACTCGTCATAGGACCACATTTGTTTGAAAGCTGGTATATTTACTTCGGTTGATGCGATGGCAATCAGCTCAACTCCTTGACGGTTGAGTTCTTCTCGGCGAGCATCCAAAAGCGCAAATTGCTCGTCGCAACGGGGGCAGTTACCCAGCATAAAGGCAACAATGGCTGGTTTGTCGCCAACTGTTCGGCTAAGCGAGTGACGAGAACCGTCAGAGTTTGTCCACTCGAAGTTTGGGGCTTTGATGGATTGCCATAGCAGTGGTCCCATCTTTGAGTGATCTGGACGTTTCGCGTGAATTGGTCTCCAATTGTTGAACTTTAGACGCCAGTCTCCCCGGGGTAGCAAGTTACTTTGGCGAAGAGTTGCAATCATTTCGCGGTTAAAAGGTGACGTATCATCGATCTCTTGACTGACGGGTAGAAGATCATCCAAATACGTTTTGGCTTTTTCGATTTCGTTGGCTTTCGCATTAGCAGCTGCCGCCAGTAATTTGAATGGCACGTTATTGGTGGAATCATTATCTGCAAGTTTAACGGCCAAATCTGCTGCTACTTCGTAAACTCCTGCCATCATTCCGTATCGTACAAGGCGACTTAGTCCCCAGCCTGATTGCAGGTGTTGGAGAGATCGCAGGCGAGCAAACGCTTCTTGCGGATTTTTTTGATGAACAATGTCAGAAAGAGCCCTAGCCTCGATGGCCAAGGGTTCAGCTAGTTCATCGAGTGCCTTTTCGTCTAGCTCGCCTGTCATGGCGGCCGTCAGAGCTTTCAGGCGCCGACATGCTTCGAAGGAGTCTTTGTGGACCGTGAACTCTTCGCACACCATAAATGGTGAGTTTGCGAGTACACCGGCATCCGACCAATAGTCACCTCGCTCCAATACTTCGGCGCTCCTCAAGACACCATTTTGCACATGCTGATACTGATCAACTCGATTAAGTTTGGGATGACGTGGTTGTGCAAGCATATTGAAAGCATAAGCCTTGGCCTTTGCGAAGTTGCCCATGGACATAAGAGTCCTCGAAAGCCACTCGTTGTTATGGGCGTGATTATGGAGCCAATATGGAAATATGCGGGATTTTTGCATGTAGGTGTGATCAATTCGTGCGGATGCTTCCTGAGACCACCATGTTTCAAACAAAAGACGAGCTCTCGAGTAGATATGACCTGCCATATGCCAAAGATGAGCAATAGCGGGCCCGGAAAATCCACTTTGATCTGCTGAGTCCAGCGCTTTCGAGAAATTTTGGTCGGTGTCCCACATGTGTATTATGTAATGGTGGGCTGGGTGGTTTGGGTTAACGGTTAAAATTTCTTTAGCGAGTCGAAATAGTGTTTCTGATTGCACGCTCATCTCAGGAGATTCGGTTAGGCCGGGTCGGTAGATGCGGTGAATCCAGCTATTAACAACATAAAAAGATTTCGCCTCCAGATCTTCAGGATGATCTCTAAAAATTTTCTCTAACAGAGATAGATGTCGATCAATCCGGCCTGCAGCCAGAGCCTCTACAGACTCTACGTAGAGTTCCTCTCGTTTACTACTGTTGGTAGTTAATCGCTGCCTTGCATGTTCTGCAAATTTAGCCGCTCGATTGTTATCGCCAACCCAAACGGCGCTAGACATCGCCATGCCCCAGTAAGCTAGAGTACAGTCCTTGTCGAGGTAGGCAGCTTGCCGAAAGGATCTCTCAGATTCAAAATTCAAAAATCCATGTAGCTGTCCGATCCCCTGGCGAATGAACGCGTTGGCTTCTGGCGAGCAGTTTGGCGTTTCAAATTGAATGGACGGCATCCCTCGCTCTAATGAGGCGAACTCCCTTGGCCCTTCGTCAAAAGCGGGTCCCTGATGCGAGTGTCCTGGGGGTACTTCCTGAGACATGGCTACCGGGCATGCCATGATCAGAAGCGACCCAATAAAGTAAAAAACGTGTCGACACATACTCATAGAGACCTCAAATTTTGCTGATGGGATATTTTCAAGGCTGATATTTGTACGGTAGACAGTGAAAATCAAGATTAATTGTGCCTATTGATCTGACCCTAAGAGCTCAAAGAGGCTGTAATTTAAGATAATATCGACTCTCAAAGGGCGTGTTTAAAAAATGCCCACTATTTCCGGTACTTTCGGTTTCTCTCAGAAATTGGGACAATAGAGGGTAAGAAATCTATTTATTAAAATCTGGGAATAGATATGCGCGTTTTATTAGTAAGTATAATGCTAATGATGGCAATCCCTCGCGTTGGATGGGCGCAGTCATCGGGCCAGAATGGTTCGACGTTACGAATTCCGGATGGTTTAGAAAAAGATGTCCAGTTCTGGGAGCGTATTTTCTCAGAGTATGACCCTGATGAGTGTGTTTTTCACGATGAATGGGACTTGGACGTTATCTACTATGTTGCAAGGGTTCCGCGAGTTCAGCGCGCCAGTGGTAGTAAGCTTTTAAAACAACATATTAAAAAAATCCGCTCTGCTCTCGTGAACATTGCTCGGACAGGACGCGCCTCCGGCGATTTTGAGCGCAAAATCTATAGGGCCGTTCCTGCGGAAAAACGCAGTCGAGCTTTTTTTGCTGATGCTCAGGATCAAGTTCGTTGTCAGCGAGGTGTTGAATTTCAAAAGAGTCTTAATCGGAGTCGGCAGTACGTACAGATGATCAAGCGTTCCCTTAAGGAAAAGGGACTGCCCGAAGATCTGGCTTACCTTCCCCATCTTGAGAGTGGATTTGATCGACTGGCGACGAGTAAAGCTGGTGCCAAGGGTTTGTGGCAGTTCATGCCACATACAGCTCGGGCCGAAGGACTCGTTGTCCGACGGAAAAAAGATTGGCGTGTGGACCCGAAATTATCTACCGATGCCGCAACCGATCATCTTGCCAGTATTTATCTAAGGACGAGATCGTGGGAGTTGGCAATTACGGCGTACAACTACGGTCTCAATGGCGTCATGCGAGCCATCCAGAAATTTGGCGGCGACTACATGAAAATAAGAAGGGATCACAAAACAAGTATGTTCGGTTTTGCTGCCCGAAATTATTATCCGAGTTTCATCGCTGTTCGTAACGTGGCGATACGGGAGGAAGCTCGCATGGCGCAGGTTTATGAACAGGTTGATAAACTGGCTGTTGGTGACGGTCGACCAGACCCAGCCGGCGAAACCGTTAGGTTTTAGACTAGCTGTCAAGCTTGAGAATGGCCGTAAACGCCGACTGCGGGATTTCCACAGAGCCGATCTGCTTCATGCGCTTTTTGCCTTCTTTTTGTTTTTCCAGGAGTTTTCGCTTCCTGGAAATGTCACCACCGTAGCATTTCGCTGTTACGTCTTTGCGCAGAGCCGAGATGGTCTCTCGAGCTACGACCTTGCTTCCGATGGCGGCCTGTATAGCGATTTGAAACATCTGACGCGGCAATAATTCTTTCAACTTCTCGCATAACTGACGACCACGACTGGCGGCGTAACTTCGGTGAACAATACAAGACAAGGCATCTACCGGCTCGGCGTTCACTAAAATGTCCAGTTTCACGAGATCACCCTCACGGTAATCGAGCAGCTCATAGTCCATCGAAGCATAGCCTCGAGACATGGATTTTAATTTATCGTGAAAGTCAAAGATCATTTCATTCATTGGGATTTCATAGGTCAGACGTACACGTTTGGTCGACGTGTAGTCCATGGCTTTCTGATGCCCACGTCGCTCTTGGAGTAGCTTAAGTAGTTGTCCCAAGTACTCCTCGGGGGTATGAACGACCATCGTGACATAAGGCTCTTCGAACTTGGCAATCTTTGTTGGGTCAGGCAACTTTGCTGGATTTTCAATTTCGAGTAATTCACCCTCGAGCGTATGAATTTTGTAAACGACAGTCGGTGCGGTGAAAATCAAGTCTAGGTTGTATTCCCGCTCAAGACGCTCTTGAACGATGTCCATGTGCAAAAGCCCCAGAAAACCAACCCTAAATCCGAATCCAAGAGCATTTGAGCTTTCCACCTCATAGACCAAACTGGAGTCATTGAGGGTTAACTTTTCAAGGCTATCTTTCAGAACAGGATATTCGCTGGACTCAACGGGAAATATCCCGCCAAAAACCATTTGCTTAGCTGGTTGGAAGCCAGACAGTGGATGCGAGGCAGGCTTAACGGCATCGGTGATGGTGTCTCCCACCCGTGTGTCAGCAACGGCCTTGATAGAACCCGAAACAAAGCCTACCTCTCCGCAAGAGAGTTGATCGACTTCCACGCCCTTAGGCGTCAACTTACCGATCTTCAAAACCTCGTAATTTTTTCCGGTCGACATCATTTGCATGCGTTGACCTTTTTTTATCACTCCATCCTTGATGCGAAGTAGCGACACGGCGCCAAGATATGGGTCAAACCAGCTGTCGAAAATTAAAGCGCGAAGTTTTTGATCGTTATGATCATCTGGAGGCGGAACTCTTTGCACGATCGCCTCGAGAACGTCTTGAATGCCTATGCCAGCTTTGGCCGAGCACTTTACGGCTTCGGTGGCATCGATGGCTAATTCATCTTCGATTTCTTGAGCTACCCGGTCAGGATCTGCAGAGGGGAGGTCAATTTTGTTGATGACAGGAATGAGCGCCAGGTTATTTCGCATGGCAAGTTGCACGTTTGCAACTGTCTGGGCTTCAACTCCCTGGCTGGCGTCGACAATTACTAAAGCCCCTTCGCAAGCCGCCAGGCTTCGAGATACCTCGTAAGAGAAATCCACGTGGCCCGGAGTATCAATAAGATTTAATTGATAAGTTCGCCCATCCTTAGCTTTGTAGCGCATGCAGCAGGTTTGCGCCTTAATCGTGATGCCACGTTCGCGCTCAAGATCCATTGAGTCGAGAACCTGTTCCTTCATTTCCCGATTAGTGAGAGTGCCGGTATATTCGATGAGGCGGTCAGCGAGCGTTGACTTGCCGTGATCAATGTGCGCCACGATGCAGAAATTTCTAATGAATTTAGGGTCTTGCAAGAAAGTCTCCGTCATCAAGGCGTGAAGGCCCCCATTGTGCTTAAAGCTTTGGCTTGCTGCAACCGAAAACTTACCATCTGGGCTAGGATTCTTGAGGTTTTAGCCGTTATTTTAGTTTAGATGGGGTGATCTTTGCGGCACATTTTCCTGCTCTCACGTCTTTTCATGCTTAATCTCGCGGCGATAGCAGGGATATCCTCCTGCTCGACGCTTAAGGCGACTTTGACTAGTAGTAAACCAAAGGCTGGTCCAGCTTTCTATGTGCTACGTGAGGGGCAGCGTATCGAACAGAGGCCACCGCTCCCGGATCGGATGGACATCGGTGTTAATTGGACCTACTCAAACGGGGATAAAACCAAAGAGTCTTTCCGAGGCTGGGACTTTGATCGCGATGGTCAATTTGACATGCTCGAAGTCGTAGACCAAGCTGGTGCTCCGGTCTCTTGGGCCTATGACTTTGATGGAGATGCCTTAATTGACGTCGTCGAGCTTTCGGGCTCTAATCCGCGGGACGAGGTCGGTGCCTCCGAGAGTTTAAAAGATCCAGGGCGATAGAAACTGGATTTGTGAGAATTAGCGAAGTTTTGCAACGACGCCGTTGACCTTGGCCGCGGAATTAACTTTTGCTAAAACTTTTTGGGCATCATCTGGATTTGTAAACATTCCGAGCCTGACTCGATAGATGACGTGGCCTCCCCGCCGCATCGGCGTATAGAACCCCTCGATGCCGCGAGACTTCAGTTGCAAAAGAAGGGTTTCGGCATCTTCACGCTCCGTGAAATTGGCGAGTTCGATTGTGAATCGGCTTGCCTGTTTTATTCGATTCTGGAAGCTGGGCTTCGGTGAAGCACCCACTGACTCATAGAAAACTGGTTTAGCGGCATCAGCAGAATCGTTATTTTGCTTATAGATGGCGGCAATGCTGGGGGCTCCGATAATTTTGGTTTTTTTGAGGCCTCGAGATAACAAAAATGAACCCGCAAATATGACCGTTACAAGGCATGTGAAAACAATTATAAACTTCTTCATCGTGTACCTTTTTGCTCCAAACCAGTATAGTTTGGGGCTTGGTTTGTTGGGTCAATTAAAAGCCCTACTTCCAATTATAAGGCATGTTATACGAGCCACTCAAGAGTGGGTCATAATTTCGATAGCGGAGCTTCATTGGAAAACAAGGCTATAGAGATATCTGGGGTCCAGACCAACAATCTCAAGACCTTGGATATTAGAATTCCCCTAAATAAACTGACGGCTGTTACCGGCGTTTCCGGTAGCGGGAAAAGCTCGTTGGTTTTTGACACCTTGTATGCTGAGGCTTATCGTCGTTATGTCGAAAGTCTCAGTAGCTTTGCTCGGCAGTACCTGAAGGCTATGCCCAAACCAAAAATCTCGGGCATCAAGAATCTTCCTCCGGCCATCGCTGTTCAGCAGTCAAGATCTGGGGCCAATAACCGCTCTACCGTCGGAACTCTCACGGAGATGCATGACATTCTGCGGGTTATCTTTTCCCAGGCAGGTCAGATTGTGTGCTTCAAATGCAAAACTACGGTTGAAAAAGCTGACCCCGATCAGATGGCTCAAAAAATTCTCTCCAATTTTCAGCATCGCAAAATTATGCTGGGAGCTCCCATGGACTCATGGGAGGGACTACCCGATAAGGAGTTAAAGGCACTCCTCCAGGGTCAAGGATTTACCAGGATATGGAGCGATGGAGAGGTTAAGCGACTTGAAGATATCAAAAAGATGGATCGCTCCTCGTCTTGGATCGTGGTTGATCGGATTGCGGTCGATACTGACTCGGGTAAGCGATTGGTGGAGGCGTCTGCTCTTGTTTTGCGCTTGGGTCGTGGCCGCGCAGCTGTGATTGATCAGGATTCCGCAATTACGGAGTTTTCACGACGACTCGAATGCTGCGGTATTCAGTACACTGAGCCGACGATGGCGTTATTTTCTTTCAATCATCCAATTGGCGCTTGCGAGACGTGCCAGGGCTTTGGAAGTAGCACCGATCTAGACGAAAGTAAGATTATTCCTGACCACTCGCTATCATTGGCCGATGAGGGGGTCGTTTGTTGGAATTTTGGTGAGCATCGCGTCGCCTACCGTGATGCACTAAAGTCAGCCCAAACTAAAAAGTTCGACGTCAAGAAGAAGGCCTTTGCTGATTATTCAGATGAAGAGAAGCAGTGGCTTTGGAATGGTGACCGTAAAATTTTCGGTGGAATTCGCGGTTACTTTCGATGGCTTGATACCAAGAGGTATAAAGCGCACTACCGTATTCATGCCGCAAGGTTCAGAAAGTATATTACGTGCCCAACTTGCGGTGGTCGGCGACTAAATGAGCGTGCGCGCGCAATTCAGGTCGTAGGGAAATCCATTAACGAAGTAGCTGCTCTCGATGTCAATCATCTTAACGATTGGCTTAAGTCCATCGATTCGATGGGCCTTTCTGCGATTACGGGTCGTGACTCGTCTGGGCAAGGAATTGCGGAGGCCATTCTCGAGGCGCAGTCTCGAATCAACTACCTTCGAAAGATGGGACTTTCATATCTTTCCATGGAGCGCAGCGCTAAGACCCTTAGTGGTGGCGAATTGCAGCGCATCAACATGTCTAGATGTTTGGGAAGTGTGCTGACCGATACGTTGTTTTGTCTTGATGAGCCAACCGCCGGGTTGCACGCGAGAGACAGCTCTAATCTTTTATCGGTGATTAGAGAGTTGCAGTCCCAAGGCAACACCGTCGTGGTCGTTGAGCACGAAAAAACGATTATCAATAATTCTGATTACTTCATAGAGATAGGACCCAAAGCTGGTCACGAGGGCGGCTACCTGGTTTATCAAGGTACGCCTGCGGCACGTCGATCATCGGGTCAAAAAGATAAAAGTAGCTCGGAAACTGGCACTAAGGGTTGGAAATTTATTCAACTTAAAAATGCGAGCATTCACAATCTCAAAAACGCATCTGTAGATATACCAATTGGCAAAGTGACGGCCGTGTGCGGCGTTTCTGGTAGCGGCAAGACGAGTCTTATTAGGCATACTTTGTATCCTCTGCTTCAGGAGACATTTGGAAATCTTAAAGAATCAGATAGACCGACCTCGGGTTCTGTAGGGCCAGGGCAGAATATAAAATTACACGAAGACGTGTTGATGGTTTCACAAATCGCTCTTGGTCGAAGTAGTCGTAGTACGATTGCCACTTATCTTGATGTGATGGACCTCGTTCGCAAGTTGTTCGCCTCTCAAGAGGCTGCAAAAAACCTCGGATTAACCCCTGGTTCTTTTAGTTTTAACAGTCCCGGCGGTCGATGTGAGACATGTCGAGGTCTTGGTACGGTCGTGGAAGATTTATCCTTTCTTGGCGATATGGAAATCGTTTGTCCCGCCTGCGCTGGTACTCGTTTTGAAGAGAAAGTTTTGTCGGTCACATTCAAAGGTAAAAATCTTGTAGAAGTCTTATCTATGACGGCATCAGAGGCTAGAACATTTTTCTTTGATCAACGCGCTATTGTCGAGTGTCTTGATGCAGTGTTGAAAGTTGGGATGGGATACGTAACGTTGGGGCAATCGACTAGCTCATTTAGCGGGGGCGAGGCCCAAAGGCTAAAGCTCGTGCAGATTATGCGAGATGCTCGAAAAGGTAAGCCGTCAATTCTCATTTTTGATGAGCCTACGACAGGCTTAAGTGACGTCGATGTGGCGAGCTTGCTATCCCAGTTTCGCGAGTTAGCCGGGCTAGGTCACACGGTTATAATTGTGGAGCATCATTTGGACGTTCTCCGTCAAGCTGATTGGCTCATAGAGATGGGTCCAGATGCGGCAGAAAATGGCGGCGAAGTAGTCTATTCAGGTGCGCCCCTAGGTCTCAAAAACAACCCGAGAAGTGTTACCAAAAACTATCTGTTCTAAAAAATATAAATCATTCCCGAACGATTAGGGTGCTTTCGTAAATACCGAAGGATCTAGTGCCGCGGGTCGAGCATTTTCACTTCGTCCATCAGTGGCTGTGCCAGTTGCCGTCATAAAGCCGAAATACAGAAGTCCATCAGCAACTTTGAAAATATCATACTCCACATCAAATTCAGCACGTGCGGCGGCATTTGATGCGCAGCTATTAGCCGTGAGTTCTTTCGGCACATTTTTCACGAAACCACCGCCACAGTAGGCTGGTGTTGTGGCGTTGCCGTTGTAAAGTGACACGTAGTCGTCGGTTGTTAAGGTTATCGTTAGAGTTTCAGTTTGCCGATTGAATTTTTTTGCACCGGCGGCTCCAACTACGAAGTCACCTATAGAGAAGGTCGAAACACTACCTAAAATCGGTTTGGTATTCAGCTCGGTTTGGCAATTTTGATCCGAATAAGAACGCAGCGCACTTGTCATCTTCCCGCCCGAAAAAACAAGTGTCTGCCTCTCAAAGAAGCTGCTGCCAAGTTGGTCGGTTTGAGCCCTGCACATGGATATCCAAGTGCCGTCTAGTTCAGACCCTGAATTGGCATCGCTTCTTGGGCGGCATGATAAGGCACTGCACATTAGTATGCCTAGTACCAGCAAAGACCCCATACGGGGAAAAACCACGCCGATAGATGTCATAAAAGAGGTCCCTCCCTGGTGGCCAGTGTGGAAGGCTATTATTTCCTATAAACCTAATTTACTCAAGACTCACTAAACCTGTTTTCAATCGTACTATGTGCGGTCCTGCGTCAGCGTCAATTCCATCTTAAACGGCTCACCATTGGCCTTGTGTCCTCTGATGATAACTGGCTTTGAATGGATTAGGTGTGGGAGCAGATATCCGACCTCTTCCACCTGGAAGTCAAATTGTGTCTCGCTACCGACATCTATCACAAGGTCTAAGGGCGGTCTGCAATCGTCTTTTGAAAGTGAGTGCCCTGTCTGATACAAAACTCTTAAAAGTTCTGGCGAAAACGATAAGGACTTGACCCAGGAAAGATTTTGCTCGGAACGAATATCCAAAGATTGTAATTCGTTCTGAGTTAGTGCGCGCACCGTCGACGGCGCACGGCTACTTACCGATTGTAGTTGGGCGCGCTTGACCTGCCCATCCACTAGCTCCGCTGACAAGTTATAGTGTCTGGACAATGCATGAAGACGGCATGCTTCTCCGAAGGATGCATACTTCAGGTCAACTCGAAGACCTACGTTGAAAAACTCACTGGCCCATAGAGGCGAGGCAAACAATAAAAAACCAGAGAGCACGCCCAACGCATACTTTTTCATAATGTTTCGTCCTTATTTAGATTACTGGAAGCGATCATAGGCAGGCGTCGAATGGCCGGCGCTTACCTCCTGACTTTTAGGACAAAATAAATCATATTAAAAATCTATAAATGGACTGCTTGCTATCAGCAAAAGCGATAGAGCTGGCTCGTCGTGCGTTTAGGGCTGATTCAAGTACGCCGCCAAAGCATCGATATCATTTGCCAAATGCGGCATTGCCGGCATGGCGTTACTTGAACGCTTTGGAGTGTAGCCGTCCGGGTACTTTGCATGCAGGAGACGGGCGGTAAGGAGCTCTTTTGATGAGCCGTGCACATCAGGGCCGAGACTGCCAGGTAGTTTTGGGTTGCTGCTGTGGCATGACGTACAGTTTGAGACGTAAACGGCCTTACCCCTTGCGATGAGTTTCGCTTCGGGGCTTTCTTGCTCCGTATTGTTTTGAGTCTTGGATGACTTACCGAAAGGGCAGCCCGAGACCAGCAAAGCCATGACTGACAGAGAGATGGATGTCACAATTTGTCTCATGGTCTTGGTTAGCCTCAGCTGTCAGCAAGAATTCAAGCTAAGAAATAAATAACACCAAAAAGAACCGCGGTTAGTCCGACGCCCGCGTGGATTACACCGCGCACACTCGCCAGTGGTCCAAGTTTGCCCTTGATGGCATTTGCTTCAAGAAGTGCAATCACAACGCAACAAGCCGCCAGTGCTCCCATATAGTCTCCGCTGGTCGGCGCATGAATGTTCAAGTGTGATGCGGCTCCCATGAAAAATAGCATGGGAATTGAGAATAAGGTGTTTGATCTCGAAGCCAGTAAAGCCGCTGCTCCTTTAGCAGCTGCGTTGGGTAATGCAGCCTTTCCTTGCGCCACGTTGGTCGTTGACTCGATGACTACTTTTTGTGACGGCCAAATAATAAGCCACACGTTCAAGAACATGATGGTGCCAAGAAGAGCGCCTACCGATATGAAAAGTCCATATGATGTCTTGAGAGCTTCACCGCCGACTTTGTGTCCCCAAATCCCTAGCATCACGAGGCCTGTGATGAATGTGAACATTGCACCCCAACGGAACCACCACAGCGCGCGCGGCACAAGCTTTTGAATAGCGTTAGATTTCGTTGCAGCGTCAGTTTCGCCGAAAAAAGGTACTTGCGTGAAATTGAAGTAGTACAAATGGCCTATCCAGATAATACCAAATACGTAATGTAGCCATCGCATCAAAAAATTTACAATATCGGTTGTTTCCATGACTTTGTTACTCCTCAGTCCGTAGTGCGCTAGTGAGTGCCGTATCGGCCGTCTAAAGCCGTCGGCGCTTTAATATCTCAAATGTTGACTAAAATTAGCAACAAAAATGCGGCGAGATTGCTGGCGAGCGGGGGCTTGGTGCAACTAATTTACTCAAGACGATGTCGGAACCCGTAATCAGGGTACAACAACAGGTTCGCGCTCAAGTCGTACCCCGAACTTTTGCTCGACTTTCGTGGTGATGAAGTCGGCAAAGTCCAGAATATCTTTGGTGGAAGCATGTCCAGGATTTGTCAGGGCGAGCACATGCTTCGTCGAAACTCTCGCTCCTGCCAATATTTGCCCTTTATTGATGCCGGCGCTTTCGATGAGCCATGCAGCTGATAATTTCCAGAGATTGTTTCCGACGTGATGAGCGACAAAAGGGCGGACTGATTTTTCTGCAGCTGCGATGCGTTCGACTTTTTCCTTTAGTATTTGAGGTACGACCGGGTTCATGAAAAAGCTTCCGACACTTTTAGTGTCAGGATCTTTTGGATCAATAACCATCCCTTTTGATGCTCTTAACCTGATGACGTGCGCGCTCATCAAGTTTATCTGCTCTGATCTACTGGCTCTCTGCCAAGCTGGATCTGATCCCAGAGATGCTTTAAGTTCCTCATACAGAGGCTTTGGTTCTTGGGTCTGAGAAAGCCTGAAGGTCACCGAAGTTATGATAAATTTATCTAGGTCTTCTGCTTTGAATCGACTTTGACGATAGCCAAACCGGCAGTCTTTTGCGCTGAATACGCGTGGGACGAGAGTGGATTTTTCGAGGGTCTGAACGACTTCGATCACGTTTGCAACTTCCTGACCGTAGGCTCCGACATTTTGAATGGGTGTGGCACCCACGAGACCTGGGATTCCCGCTAATGTCTCAACACCGGTCAGTTCTTTACTGATACAGGCTTGAACGAATTCATTCCAGTTGACTCCGGCACTTACAGTGACTCGCCCATCCGTATCAAAAGATACACCCCGTGTAGCCACCTGTAACACCAAACCTTGAAAGCCATCGTCCGAAATTAAAACATTACTACCACCACCCAGAACAAATACCTTGAGGCCCTTCGATTTTGCAAACTGAAGCCCTTCGATTATGTCGTCGTTTGATGCGCACGCTAAATAAAAGCGAGCTGGTCCACCCGTTCCAATGGTGGTGAGAGGTTTGAGAGGTGTGTTTTCAAGTATCTTCAAATTCAGAGCAATCTTTTGTTTCGGGGTAAGGCTTTCCAACGATTATACAATAGTTTTTGTGAACAGATGTAAACGAAGGTTTTAGCCTACGCGCTCGATTGTGACCGTAACAACGAGACGTGGCACAGCAGTTGCTTATGTGAGAGCGACGCAACACACGCAGGGCCAACCCGCCAAAATGGCGTCACATGTCGAAGTCCCACCGTAATTTCCGCTTTAAATTCCCTTTTCCTCAACACTAAGGTCCTGAATCCACCCTCAAGGGGTGAGACTTCAGGACCGGCCCGGTGTTTTCAAGGTATGCCTTTGTTACCAAAAACAAAACAACCCCGTTGAATATATGCCAAAGTAGGTGAGTACCCATACTCCATTGCTCGCACAGGCGCATATCGACAGTTCTAAAAAACAGTGACAAGGAGAACGTCAAAGCTGCCGATCCTACGGCGAGAAATTTCCCTGTATCTCCACGCCCTCCATAGTAGCAACTTATTCCTAACAGGGTGATCCAAGTACCAAAATAGGCCTCTCCACCGTTTGCGGCTTGGCTATCGGCAAGTTTCGAGCAAACAAATGAGAGAAGGAAAAAACAAACGAATAAACAAATCGAGGCAAACAGGCTGACTTTGGCCTCATATCGAAGAAACAACCAAAGATAGGTGAGAACAAAAATACCGATCGGAATAATGTCAGCCCACATCGACCAAAGGTTTGCAAAACTGTGAAATAGCGCGCTGCCAAGCCCAATAGTGATCATGAGACTTGGCAACAGCTGAGAGCCCGGCCGTCGCTGGATGTGTGGATTATTTTTAACAAATTTTAAAATTGATAAGCCTGCAATAATGAAGCTAAGATTTGTTACCAAATTCATCGGCTCGGCGAGGAGGCCCTGCGCAATGCGCTCGCAGTACTGATCGATAGGAGCAAAAGGGTTCAGCATCAGGCTGGGATTGGCAATTTCTTGTGTCATTTTATCCATTTGGCTAGTATACGGAAGTTCCGGAGGATCGTCACCATGAGCCATGCATCAAACACTAAAGCGTCGGTTACGACCGACATCATATGTCAAAGAAAAGGATCTTCTGATCGGATCAGTATGGTCACTTGCTACGACGCTGCATTTGGCCGGATAGTCGAGTCGTCTCCAATTGATATGGTTTTGGTGGGAGATAGCCTTGGAAATGTCCTATTAGGCTACGAATCAACTATTCCTGTTACATTAGAGGACATGATTCGTCATTCAGCGGCGGTCACCCGAGTCGTCAAACGCCCCTTTGTGGCGGCTGACATGCCATTTATGACCTATAAGAATAGAGATGATGCTTTATCTAATGCGGCTAACCTAATGCAGCTGGGCGGTGTCAAAGGTGTGAAGCTAGAGGGGGGCGAATCGATTTGTCCTCAGGTAGAGGCGTTGACCCAAGCGGGAGTTCCCGTTATTGGTCATCTGGGGTTGACCCCACAGAGCGTTCATACCCTCGGTGGTTACCGCGTACAGGCCAAGGCAAAAGCTGAGCAGAAGAAGCTCTTGTCGGACGCCAAAGCTCTTCAAGATGCTGGGGTTTTTTGTGTGGTTCTCGAGATGATTCCTGCGGCTCTAGCGGGGCAGGTCACAAAGACTTTAAAAGTGCCGACCATCGGCATTGGCGCAGGAGCCGGCTGTGATGGACAAGTTTTGGTCATGCACGATTTGCT
>JBEIGW010000019.1:0-19436 GCA_040381655.1 Deltaproteobacteria bacterium | reverse complement strand
CAGTATTTATTTCTGCCTGACGAGTCTGTTCGCCTCGCCAAGGAGGACGTACTATCCGGTAAGATCAGACCAGATCAACCTCGCCAGTGGCAAGCGGCATTTAGATATCGTGATTGGCTTGAGTTTTTGTACTCAAAGAAATCAAGTCACTAGTTATTTTAACTGATCCCAGACTTTCTCCATCCGCATGGAGCGTGAACCTTTAAGAAGAACAATGTCACCAGACTTGATCTGACTTCGAAGCTCTGCAGCCATCAGATCCTGTGAGGAAAAATCTTTTACATAAATCTTTGGATCAAGCTTTCTTATTTCATCCGAAAGCCACTTCATTCTATCGCCAAATAGTAGCACTCGAACATTGTCGCCTAAACTCTGAACATCGCGAGCAAGGCCTCGATGCAGCGCTTCTTCACTTGTGCCAAGTTCTTTCATGTCAGCAAGACAGAGCCACCGCACGGCCGCCTTGCCTGCAGCCTCACCGACGACTTTAAAGGCTGCGCGCATGCTGGCAGGATTGGCATTGTAAAAGTCACAAAGAACTTTCACGCCTGACTTCAAAGTTTCCATCTGGCTTCGGCCGCCGCTTGGGGCAAAAGAGCTCAGGCCCTCCTCCATTTCATCGGGAGTGACCCCCAGAACAAGCGCCACGGTGACGGCGCCGAGAAGGTTTCTGGCGTTATGTTCTCCCGGAAGTGGGCAGTGCAGCGAAAATTTTTGTCGCCCAAAGCCGTCAACTTGAAGTTCGCTACCCACAAGTCTTCCAGCTACGACGTCGGAACTTGAAGCGCCAGACAACGTAAATCCAACTCGGCCGCCTGTATTAATCCCGTTCATGACTGGACCGATCCAGCTATCGTCAAGATTCACAATCGCCGTGCCGCCCGCTCTAGCTGTCTCTTCAAGAATGAGATTTTCCTCCTTGGCTACCGTCTCCAGATCCTTGAGCCACTCTAAATGCTCCTCAGAAATAGCCGTGACGAGAGACACTTCAGGCCTAACGAGGTCGATATGCTGCTTCATAGCATTTGGCGCATCAATACCCACTTCAATGACAGCTGCTTCGGTATCGAATGCAAGTTCCATCAACGTAATCGGCAAACCAAGAAACCCGTTTTGACTTCCCTTGGTCCAAGTAAGTTTCTTGAACTTGGCCGACAGCATCGCGGCCAGCATATCTTTTGTGGTCGTCTTTCCAACACTACCCGCGACTGCCACGACAACTGGATCAACATATTCGCGCCAGTGAAACGCCAAAGTCCGAAAACTCTCGAGTGAATTCTCGACTAGAAAAATATCAATGCCATCTTGAGTCGTATCAGCCGGGTACTTTTCGCACAAGACAGCCACTGCACCCTGAGTGACGGCTTGACTGATAAAATCATGTCCATCAAACGCCTCCCCTTTGAGTGCAACAAACAAATCCCCTGGTTTAATACCTCGCGAATCGGTTGAAACCCGCCGGATAGGGCGACTCGCCTCAAACACATTGGCTATGACTTTTGCCTTGCCCCGCAAAGCGTCTCTTACAAAACCAGATGTTAGGTGCGAGACGTGCTGAGTCATAGTCTAAGCTCCTTGATAATCTTTGCCGTCTCTTGAGAAATCAATTTTGGAGATACCTGGTCGTAGCATTTTGGCTCGTTGTTACATGATTTTTTCCAGCACGGGGAACATGACACATCCGACTGAATACGCACGCCACGATCATACACGTCCACTTCTTGTAAACAGCTTACGCCAAACCAAGCTATGACGTGCTTCTTCAGAGCAATCGCAATATGCATGCCAAGTGAGCAGCCGGAGAGCACGAGATCGGCTGTATCCATCCACAAGATGCCGCTACGTAGGCCGCCGATTGTTGGCGTATTGACAACTAGACTATCCTTAGAAAAAGCGGCCTTCATACTAGCTTGACGCTCCTCGTCCTCACGGCCACCGAGTAGAGCGATCGTAAAATCTGGAAAATCTTTCCGCCATTGACCGATAACCTCAACGGCCCGTTCCACTGTAAACTTTTTATATGGAAACAAAAGACTACAGCCCGTGTTGTATCCAATGATGCCTCTCGTCCCTGGCTGCAGAATGGAGGCCCGTCTTTTTTGAACCTCTGATCGCTCGGCGGGCGTTAGATCAAGAATATATTCGCTCCTGGTCCAAGGCATGGCCATGGTCTCAGTGATTTGCTGAGTCTCAGGCTTTTGATTGATTTTGAACTTCAACTCATCATCAAGCCCTACTCGGTATTGATAATCAGCCTCTTTGTTCAAAGCCCTAATGACCCCATCTCGGGATAAACCAAAGCCAAGTTTTGTCTTTGCCTTGATACGCTCAGCTATCGCCCCTGCCTCAAGACTTTTATCCACAGACATCAGCACATCAAACTCAAGATGATCAATTAGTTGAGAGGTTTTACCGTCCACGACAATGAGTCGATCGATTTCACGGTTGTGCTGAAGCAGCGCTGCTGCGGATGGGTAGGTGATCCACGTTATATGCGCACCTGGAAACTTTTTTCGAATCGGTTCAAGTAAAACCGTTGACCGCAGAACCGCGCCGAGCGCCTCCAGCGATAAGACGCAAACTCTCGACTGTACGGGGCTATAGTGCGGACAGCCAGGACACGGCCTCTTAAATTGGCAAGGCTTATAGCCCGAGAAAAACCGACAATCGAAGTTATAACTCATTAAAGGTTCCACGCTTTTAAACTGACCCATGCTATGTCACTTATGCAAGGGTTCACAGGCGGATCGTTGCTGCTTGTCCCCATTTCCGCTAATCTAGCGGATGATTCAAAGAGGCCGACCTCCCCCTTGACCATCAAGGTAGGTATTATTTCACAATAAGGCCTCTCTTTGGGAGTACTGTTTTCACATGGACGTGAGGACTATAAGGATCATAAAAGCATCAAGCCCTGATCGTGAGGGCTTGTTAGCCGGTCGTATTGCTGAGCTCAAACAATATGGTTTCCACGTTCTCTTTGAGGATATTCCTCAAGACCCCAACTGGTCGTGGACGGCCGGTTCGATCATAGATCGTTCAAAATCCTTAAATAACGCGCTATTAGAATCAAACAGTGACGCCGTCATGTGGGCTCGGGGCGGATACGGCGCCTCAGACCTGCTTGGGCTTATCCCTTGGGATCAGGTGGCCGAAGCCAAACCCAAACCGATCATTGGTTTTAGTGACGTTTGTGCCGTTCAATCAGCTCTCTATACAAAGACAAATCGCATGTCGATCCATGGCCCCATGCCAGCCACGGTCACGTGGAAAAAATCAGGGGCTTCGGACGTCGACTCATTGGTGAATCTTTTGACAGGAAAGATAACGTCACTGAGCTTAAACGTCACGGATGTATCCGATAAAAACCCGAGCGTTCAGGGTCGACTGTTTGGTGGCTGCCTATCGGTGCTGACGTCCCTCATTGGAACGCCTTATTTGCGGGACAACTTTGAAGACCACATTCTTTATTTTGAAGACATTGGAGAAAATCCCGGACGGATCATTCGCATGCTTAATCAATGGCAGCAAAGCGGTCTACTGCGCGGAGTCCGCGGACTTCTGCTGGGGTGCTTTACGGACCTAGGTGGAGATCTTCCCGATTCAGCTAAAATTTTGTTAGACGAAGTGTCTCGTCGATATAAAATCCCAACGTTTGCATCCAAGGACTTTGGTCACGTCTCCCCAAATCAGCCAATGGTCCTCGGAGCCGACGCGGAAATTAAACATCAAAAGCTTGTTTGGCAGCTGCCAACAAGCCTCACATAACCTAGCAGAGGTCGCGTCATGGAGCTCAAACAAGGTGCTAAAATATATTTTATGGGTATAGGCGGAACCGGTATGGCAGCCGTGGCGGGGCTTTGCCAAGAAGCCGGTTACACAGTCGTTGGCAGTGACGGAGCCATGTACCCTCCCATGTCCACCATGCTTGATGAATTAAAAATTAAGGTCTTCACTCCTTATGCGCCGGAGAATCTTACCAACGCAAAGCCCGATCTAGTTGTCACCGCAAACGCCCTATCAAGAGGTCATGTAGAACTTGAAGCCTTGCTGCGTAGCGGCACACCCTACACCAGTTTTCCCAAACTCATGGGTGATCAGTTCCTGTCCAAACGTATTGGGGTTGTGGTTACGGGAACACACGGCAAAACGACGACCTCGTCACTTCTAGCTCATGTTTTAAACGAGCTTGGTGAAGATCCTGGTTTTGTCATCGGTGGAATTCCACACAACTTCCCGCGAAGTTTTCGCCTAGGAACCGGCAAAACATTTGTCATCGAAGGTGATGAATATGACACGGCATTTTTTGATAAGGGGCCGAAATTTTTGCACTACCATCCTCACCAACTGATTATAAATAATATTGAGTACGATCACGCTGACATCTATTCAAACGTCGAGGCCATAGAAAAACAATTCGAGAATGTCGCGCAACTTGTGCCAAAAGATGGCTCTATCATGGCAAATTGGGATGACCCTCGCGTGGTTAGTGTGATCTCGAGAATTAAAACAAACGGTCGGATCATCAAAGTATCGACAACAGGAAAAGACAGGACCGCTGATGTGTGGCTTGGTGATTGGAGCGCTCGTGAAAAAGATCGGGGCACCCAAATTTGGTCAGCAGATATTCACACGAAAACGTGGGGCCGCCTGCAGCTGGAAACAACGCTGTCGGGTATTCACATGCTTGCCAACATGACTCAGGTCATAGCGACCATCGAAAGTCTGCAAAAAGGCGGCTTCATCAAGCCCGTAAACGCTTCAAGTCTGTCGAACGCGATCAAGTCGTTTAAGAGCGTGGCTCGTAGACTCGATCACCTCGGGCACGCCGGTGACGTGGATGTTTTCGAAGATTTTGCGCACCACCCGACAGCTGTTGGGCTTGTGATCGAAGGATTCAAAGCGGTTTACCCAAAACGAAAACTGCACGTGGCGTTTGAGCCGAAGAATGCCACCAGTCGACGCAACACGTTTCAAAATGACTATGTAAAAAAATTCGGCCTTGCCGATGCCATTTATATCGGACCATGCCCTGAGGATAAAAGAATTCCCGCTGAACAAAGAATGAACACTGAAGCTTTAGCTGGGGAAATTGGTAAAAAAGCGACTGCTTTTCATTCAAATGACGAGCTTCTTAATAAAATGATCGACAATATTAAACCTGGCGATGCTGTGATCTTCATGTCGGCTGGCAGCTTTTCCGGAATTCAGTACAAGCTGCTTGAGGCCTTGAAGGCAAAAATGTGAGCAAATCGCGGCCGTTAGGCCTCGGAAAATCTCACCCAACCCCTTGCAATTTTATTCGAGTGTAGGCACAGTATCGTGATGCGCTGGGAAGACAAAAGGCAAGTTTTGGTCAGTATGTCTACTCTGTCGGTCTTTAAACATTATTTTTTGAGTCTTAAATTAGGAGACACCCGATGTTTTTGAAGTCTGCTCTACCATTAGCTGCTGTTGTGATTGCTCTTAGTGCTGGTTCATGTACGGATGACAAGAAAAAGGCTACCGAGCCTGTTGCGCCTACTGCAGGAGCTACAGAAGCCCCAGCAGAAGTCCCAGCCTCCCCAAGCAATTCAGCTGCTAGCCTCACATCAACGACTATCTACTTTGGTTTTGACGACTACACGCTAAACTCCGACGCGCAAGGCACGTTGACAGCAATGGCAGAAGGACTAAAAGCCAACAAAAGCGCTGCAGTACAGATCCAGGGCCACTGCGATGAGCGAGGAACCGTTGAATATAACCTAGCCCTTGGCGAACGTCGTGCTCAGTCCGTGAAGAATTTCTTGAGCCAACTCGGCGTTGAGTCAGGTCGGCTGTCCACCATCAGCTACGGCGAAGAGAAGCCTGTGGTTCAGGGTCACACAGAAGATGCTTGGGTCAAAAATCGTCGCGCTGAGTTCGTCATTACAGGAAACTAAGATCTTTCGCCTCTAAACGGCGGCGCCAAGGATCGGATAAATGCTTAAAACTCAGGCTTGCCGAATTAACGGGAGCCTGAGTTTCTTGCTTTTAATTAAAGGTTTACCAGCCCGGGGCAACACGGGTATGATGCTGGACTTAGGCTCCCAGGGCTTTTGTCAGTTGACTCATGCCTTGTCGGGTAGTGAAAACCGAGGTTTCGCTTCGTTCGAACCAAGTTACCGTCAATCGAGTTTCGATTGACTGGAGGATATTAGATTGACCACCCTTCTCGTAGCTATCATCGGCATTCTTATCGGGATGCTCGTTCTTGGCGTTTATTTCCACAAGAAACAACTTACGCAAGCCTTTGAAAAAGCAAGACTTGATTCCCAACGAGTTCTAGATGACGCGCGTCGCGAAGCAGACGATATGGTTAAAGGCGCTTTGCGAGAGGCCAAGGAAGACAGTCGTCGTTCTAGGCAGTCGTTTGAAGAAGAAGCCCGCCAGCGTCGCTCTGAAATTACCAAACTTGAGCAAAAAATAAAAAGTCGCGAGGAGAGTCTCGAAAAGAAACTCTCGCAACTAGATCGTCGTGAGCAAGAACTTGAGTCACTCTCTAAAAAATCGCAGGCCGAAGAGCAACATTACCAAAAGCTCAGTGTTGAATGCGAGGCCGTACTTGAAAACAGTCGTAAGACCCTTGAAAGCATAGCTAATATGTCTCAAGAAGAAGCTAAGCGAGAGCTTATCAAATCTCTTGAGTCCCAAGCGAAAAAAGACGCCCAGGAAAGTATTCGACAAATAGAAGCGGCCGCTAAAGAGGATGCCGACAGACGTGCAAAAGCCGTGGTCAGCTTGGCGGTTCAGCGCATCAGCGGCGAATACGTGAGTGACTCCACGATCACCGTGGTGGCTCTACCAAGCGAAGATTTAAAGGGACGTATCATCGGCCGCGAAGGTCGTAACATTCGCGCCATCGAACAAGCTACTGGTGTTGACTTGATCATCGATGATACGCCGGAAGCGGTCATTATCTCTTGCTTCAATCCGGTTCGCCGAGAAATCGCCAAGTTAACCATTGAGCGGCTGATAGGCGATGGTCGTATTCATCCAGCCCGTATCGATGAGACTGTCAAACGAGTCATAAGTGAATTTGATTTAGTCATTAGAGAACAGGGCGAGCAAGCCTGCTTTGATACTGGAATCACTGATCTACACCCAGAATTGATCATGGCGCTTGGAAAACTAAAGTATCGAACCGCCGGACAACAGAGCATCCTCCAGCACAGCATTGAGACTGCACACATCTGCGGAATCATCGCTGGCGAGATGGGCCTTAATGTCAAAAAGGCAAAGCGCTGCGGTCTTTTGCATGACATTGGAAAAGCCGTAGACCAGGAGACGGAAGGACATCATTCTGATATTGGCGCCGAGCTTTGTCAGCGCTACCAGGAGTCCACTGATGTGATTGAAGCGGTTCGGATGCATCACCAAGAAGACCTTAATACTGCGACTCCTTACGCCGTTGTCTTGTATGCGGCCAACAGTCTCTCAGGAAATAGACCAGGGGCTCGTAAGGAGATTCTTGAGACCTATGTCAAACGACTCTCCGATATGGAGAAGGTCGTCCGCGACTTTGGCGGAATCAATGAGGCCTTTGTAATCCAAGCTGGTCGTGAAGTTCACGCCATCGTTAACCCAATGCAAGTCACAGACCAGCAGGTCGTTGACCTTTCCAGTGCCATTGCTCATAAAATGCGCCAAGAACTGACGTTCCCTGGCCAAGTAAAAGTGACGGTCATCCGAGAATCGAAATTCGTGGACTACGCGAAGTGATAAAAATCCTCGCGATCGGCGACGTCATCGGCAGGCCTGGGCGTCATGCCTTAAGCCAAGGGCTAGCACATTTCAGAGAGCAGTATCAGCCTGACTTTGTAGTGGTTAATGGCGAGAACATCGCGGGCGGCTTTGGTATCACAAAAAAAATATTTGAAGAACTCATCGGCAACCTCGGCATTAATTGCGTCACCATGGGTAACCACTGGATGGATAAAAAGGACATCCATGAGTTCAAAGACCACCCAAAAATCGTACTTCCCGCCAATATGTCGAATGTCGATGAGCCCGCTAAAGGCGTTCGTCTTTTAGAAACCAAATCAGGCGTCCGAGTTGCCGTCATGAACCTTTTGGGTAAGGTGTTTATGAAGGGCGAGAACTCATCTCCATTTGATATGGCAGATAAAATGCTGGATTTGGTTCCCTCCTACTGCAAAGTCCGCCTTCTGGATATTCATGCTGAGGCCACCAGCGAAAAGCAGGGGATCACCCAGCACTTCGCCGGACGCTTATCTGCTGTTTATGGGACGCACAGCCACGTTCCGACAGCGGACGAACGAATACTTAAAAACCACACCGGTTTTGTCACCGATATTGGGATGACTGGGCCCTATGATAGCGTCATTGGCATTGACGCAGTAGCGGCTGTTCGACGAATGCGCACCGGTGAGAAGAAAAACTTTGAACCCGCGAAAAACGACCTTTGGTTCTATGGCATTTTATTTGAAATCAGTGAGGAAACCGGTGCCTGCCACGGCGTTCATCGGTTGCGTTTACCCGTAAAAGATAGTTAATATGACCCTCAGAAAACCAACGCTAAGAGGCCTAACAACATGAAACATCTAAAAACATTCGCCGCCCTCGTCTTATCATCCGCCATGGCGGCTATTTTGTTTTCGAATTCGTCATACGCGTTCTTTCTTGATGGTAGTGGTCATGTCGGACTTGTGGGCGAGACTCGAGTATCCCCAGACTTTCAACCAGATAATGGGATGTACCAGGCAACCCGCTTATCGCTTGATCTCTTGGGTGAAGTGAGAGCTAACGATCGTGCCAGCTTTAATTTGCGACTTGGTCTTACTGACAACCCTGGTGGATTTTACCTAGGAGATACGGCGAGACCAAAAACCTGCGAGCCCCGTCGTTCCCCGATACCTGGACAACCTTCTGACTCGTCCTGTGATGACCGAAGCCAAAGCGTTGTTGACTCCGGTTACCGCTCTTATAGCCCAGTTATCAGAGAGGCTTACGGTAAATACGCATTCAACTACTGCATTTTAACTGCAGGTCGCCGCAGCCGTGATGTCGGCTTGGGGGCCTTTCTAGATTCCGGCGACAAGCCGTTTGATAATGATGCATCGATCTTTGACGGTGTCACGTGTGACGTAAACATGCAGAAGCAACAAGACTTGGGCTTCTCGTTCGGTATCGATAAACTGCAAGAAACGGGCACTTGGATTAACAACCCCTACGATAGCCCTGTGAGTAGCCCATCTGCTGAAGCTGACTATAACGCCCGTTCTAGAGCATTCGGACCAAATGACAATAGCGATGACATGGATCAGTTGTTCATCGGAATTAACTACGAGGATCACCAAACCCACACCCCCCGCTCGTTCTCAACCCAGGTCGCACTACACGACGCCACCATGTTGTCTCAAGATGCCAAAACGGACGTAAAGTTCTTTGATCTTTACACTGGGTTTTATTTTGGAAAATTTGCTCTGCGCAATGAGCTACTGTTTCGTCTCGGTAAGTCGGCTGATCCAGCACTGGTAGCCATGGGCGGCCAAAGAACCTCTGACGGTTCGCCAGCCGTGAATAATCTGAATGCCATGGCGTTAGCAGGGTCCCTAGAATACACATTTATGAAATCCGGCGCGGCACTTGGGCCGGAGGAGTTCAATGAGGGATCCCTACGTCGTCACATCGTCTTCTCTGATTACGCGTATGCGCCCGGTGACGTTGATGGCTACTATACAGATAGCGGCAAGAAAACTAATGAGCTTGAAACCTACGGTGAAGCCCGCCGTGATAAGAGAGCTCGTGCACTGGCTCTTCACCGTAACTATCATCCGGCCATGCTATTTTTTAACAGCCGCGGCAATTCCACCAAATACTATACGGGCGGCGTTTTTGATCCAACTCGCGTCATGAATGCGGCCATTTACAGCCTTGGTTACCGCTATGAAAACATGGAGAGTGGAAATTTCGAGGTTAAAGCTATTAGTGGCCGTCTGATTGATGTGGCACCGTCTGACATCGTAGCGTATTACAACTCATCAACACTCGATGAGCGTCCGATGGGATTTTACGGCTCAGACCTAGGCTATGAGCTAGACCTTACCTACAGTTATCACTACCAAAAAGAAGTAGACCTGGGTTTTGGTGCTGCGGCTGCTTTACCGGGTAAAGCTTGGCAAGCCTCCAAAAAGAATACCCCTCGCACTGGGTTTGGACTTCAAGGAAGCTTTGCGATAAAATTCTAAAAATTTCAGTGTGTCGCGACCGTCTCATTTACTGACGCATGGTGTATGTAAAGCCAAGCATCCTGAAGGTTCGTCGGCGCAGAAGAGAGGTGATCCGTGCTTGATTGGCAAGGTTTCCTGAAGCTGGATAATGCGGCAACGATCGACTTCCTATCCTCCTATGCAGCGGCCTTGTGGCAAGAAGGCCTTATCTCTGAAAGATCGGTCGATCAACTTAAGATATCACTTGCATCCATCACGCCGCAGCTACCAAGCACACAGGCTTCGATTCTTAGTTTACTCTCTGAAGTCGACTGTGAGTTTCTTTATATTATGACAGCACGGTATGGCAGCAAAGGATTCGCATGGAATCACATGCGTTCATCCACTCGAAATATTCTCTCGGAGACTTGTGCAAATCTTGCAAGTTGGGCCGATGCTTCACTAAAAAAAGCCGAGCTATTTATGAATCGGCCCTACGTGGCGCTATCCCACACGGGAAGCTCTAGACAAGAGCTTTTCCCCACCGTGCTTTGTCACTCGGCAAAGATCCTTCATGATACGGCGAAGGAACTGCGCGACGTCATCCTAGAACTCTCACTCATGCGTCCCGCCGATGTTCTTGACACGGCCGGCAGCGAATACAGCCGAGAGTATCGCGTCGCTATTCAAGTTGGATTTAGTGGCATCGAATCTGAGTCTATATCGTACTGCCGCACCGAACTTCGCTGCTTGCGAAAAATCATTACGGCGTTCGATGAGCTAGCCACGACACTTCCTGTTTTGATTTCGGGAATCGCCGATAACACGGCGTCTAATTCTGCTAGTAAAACGCTTGAAGCTGAATGTGAAATATTCTCAGCAGAATGCCAGCGACTTGCAGGAGCTAGGTTTGACGTCAGCACAAATTTGAATGTTTGGGAAACTCGCCGGCTAGGATTTCTGTTTGAGCTTTACTCGCTCAATCATCGGATGAGCCATCTCACCAAGCTATTTGTAGAGTCACTGGCGCCGCGGGAGAAACCATCACTCGCGTCTCTTTTGACCGACGATTTCGAGCGAGCTGTTATATGTAACTTGATCCAACGTGGAACCTTAGCTCCACAAGCTACCAAGGCCGCTAAAGATCTTATGAACTACTGCAGACATCATCAGACGACGCCGGCGACCCTGATTGCCGCTGAGTTAAAGAAAATCAACAATGACCTACATGAAGACACGCTATCGTTTGCTGCAGGATTGGCGTCTGATCAACTCACAGCAACACCGGGAGGATCAGCAGAAAAGGCGAGATTTTTAGAGGCCGCGAAACGTATACGTAAGTCTTTGAATACGGCGGTGCCTTTTTCTGTCCCGCTGGGCTTAGCGCTGGCCGGAATGCTCTGGGGTGGCTGTGGTGTCAAAACAGCAGTCACCACAGATGCCGTAGATCCCAGACCAAAGCTCCCCTTTCGCACTGAATTACTGAAATCGAATCAGGATGGAAAACCAACACCTAATAAATCAACTCAGGACAAGCCATGACGACAAAAGGTTTCTCTGGCGTCTGGACGGCCATCGCCACGCCATTTCTTGAGAATGGCTCTATAGACTGGGGCTCATTCGAAAAGCATTTAGCTCAGCAGGCTGCTGGAGGTGTTTCAGGCATCGTTATCAGCGGCACAACTGGCGAGTCCCCTACACTAACGGTCCAAGAGAAGATCTCACTCGTTAGAAAAGCGCGAGCCAGTCTTCCAGCGTCCGTTAGAATTATGGCTGGCAGTGGTGGAAACAACACGGCCCAAAGCGTAGAACTATCAAAACTGTGTGTTGATGCGGGCGCAGATAGTTTACTGATTGTCACACCACCCTACAACAAGCCCAGCTTAGCGGGTCTCAACCTACATTTTCAGACTATTGCTGAGTCCGTAAGTGTGCCACTTTGCCTTTATCATGTCCCAGGTCGCACGGGTCAGAGTCTAAGTGGATCAGTCATTGCTGGGCTTACGAAAACGAAAAACGTGCAAGCAGTAAAAGAAGCTAGTGGTGATATCGCCCTTTATGGGCGTGTTGTCTGTCAATCCAAAGCAGACATCCTCAGTGGTGATGATCCCACTTACTTGGCCAGCTTATCCGTGGGCGGTCGAGGTGTTATAAGTGTCGTTTCAAACATATTTCCAGCCGCTATGGTTGAGCTCACCGATGCATTTAAGAACTGTCAAAATGATCGCGCTCTTGCCATCCACAAGGCCCTTTTGCCAGCAGTAGACGTATTATTCTGCGAGTCCAACCCTGGACCCCTTAAGGCTGCCCTACAGATTTTGGGTCTATCTAAAAACATATTACGTGCACCTCTTGCGCCGGTATCCGATGAAAACTTCGGGCTCATTAAGATGACTCTTGAAAAAGCAAAACAGGACCTTGCAACTTTAGACATTCGAGCTGGATGAAAAAAATGTCACAGAAACGTCGGGATAATGTGCTCATCTGCGGTGCAAACGGTAGGATGGGCCAGCAGCTGTGTGAGCTCCTCAAAAATCACACAACCCTAAGACTAGGCGCGAGTTTTGACCGCGATGAAATCCAAGCATTCGACGAAGGACATACCGCAGTTCTAAAATCAAACCAGTCCTCACTTGATGCTATTGTTACCGCTAGTGATCTGATCATTGATTTCAGCTCCCCCGCAGCCACGAAGATGCTCGTAAAATCGTTGCAAAACTCACAAGATAAAGTGGTTTTGATTGGAACGACGGGTTTGGACGATAGCCTAAAGTTAAGTTTAATGAAGGCCGCAAAAAAAGGCGGCCAGAAGGTTCTCATCGCAGGTAACACAAGTCTCGGTATTTTTACGTTGGCCCAGCGCGCCCTTGAGACGGCCAAAACTTTACCACCAGCAGGTTTTGACGTCGAAATAACTGAGACCCATCACCGCATGAAAGTCGATGCGCCCAGCGGAACAGCTCTTTTGTTGGCTGAAGTTATCAAAAGCTCTATGCCTGGATCAAAAATCGTTTTCAATCGTGATGGAGCTCGCAAGCCGAACTCAATAGGCTTGCATTCGATTCGAGGCGGCGGAGTCATCGGTGAACATCAAGTGAGATTCATCGCCGACGAGGAGGAGGTTTGTTTATCTCACAGAGCTTTCTCTCGTGCACTTTTTGCTAAAGGAGCTTTGAGTCTAGCATCATCGATTGCTATGCGGGTTAAATCAGGAGAGTCACTAAATCTTAGTGACTACATTATCGCTCAAAGTCGAGACAAGGCCACAAAGAGCTGAGCGCGCTACTTATTACAGCGCGTCTCCGGTATGAATTTATATTTTTGTTTAGTTTGCTAAGCTTCTACGAACTGAGTTCGAAACTCGCTCAAGTGGGCTTCCCGTTTTCACAAAACTGACGGCTTCGTTATAGACGACAGTGGTTTCTGAGGCAATCCAATGACCACTTCCAGATTCCACAATTAGCCCATAGACGCCCGGAGGCACATTAAAAAATACCGCCTTTGCGACAGGTTGATCTGCAAAGTACCATCCATCTCCAACATCTCGACCCGAACTATCCACAAGCCTAAACTTCACAGGATCACTGCCATGGCCGGTAAGCTGCCCATGCTCAATGACGACCGAACCAGACTCGGAATTGTGCACTGTGTTTGCCAACACTGCCATATCACTAATAAAACCGTTTGGAATGAGTGTTGAGATCTGCTTGGCGACTGATGACCTCGCCGCAACAGGTTGTACCATAGTCTCAAAATCCGAGGCCGCGCTGACAGTCCAAACTCGTCCTTTCACTGGAAGCACTCGCGTGGCTGTAGTCATGATCGCGTCATCAATAGGCATCATCATGTGACCGGCACCAACAGCGAAAATTTCGGATTGTTCAACTAGTTCATGACGATTAGCGCGCTCAACCTCAGATCCAAGCTGCTCATTAGCACTTGCGACCGCCGTCAAGGTGGTGGATACATGTCGTGCATCATTAATATCAAAAGCTTCTTCCGAGTGCCTGCCACCTACAAGACTAACAACTCCTGCAAGAGGGGCACGTTCGCCGACTCGGTGAATTGACAGCCCTACTGGACCTGACTCCACATTAAAGAAGCAAAACTGCCCATTTGGTCCGGTACCCGACCTTCGTAAATCGACAAGTCCTAGACTATTAAAGTAGAAGGGACCAATTGCAAGTGCATCCAATGCAACTTTAATATCTGTCGATGGCTGAGAACCTTGATGAACGGTACCACAGAAGCTCGATTTGCGCATGTCTTGGACCACGCCGCAAGAGCGAGCAATCAAATCCATAGATGAAAAGCGTCGAGCCCTAATGGTTTGTACGACGGCGCGCGACAGGCCGTCTCGATCAGCAACAATTTCTGTAACTTGCGGCATTAAGTAACCGCGCGCATCAGAAATTTCGACCAAAATTCTTGCTCCGGTTGGAATATCTCGAATTTCGATCTCACCACGCGCATCTGTCAATTCAGCAAAGTCAGTGCCGGCTACTTTTACTCGAATACCACTAACTGGAAAGTTATATCCGCTGACAAGTGAGCGCTCGTCGACCACTTTAAGTTTAATGCTTTCAAATTTAACCTTGGCTTTTGCGCGGACAATCTGCGCCACCGGTGTCAGTCCATCCTCGCCAATGATTGTAGATTCTTCGCCCACGATCAGATCAACTGGGCCGGGGTTAGCTTGGCGGATGTCGTTTGCAAAGCTTGCCGAGAGATCGCCCTTTGCAGCCGCTTTGTCCAAACCATCAAGGCTTGCCAGCTCGGGTGAGATATTGATTGCGGTTGCGCTTGGCGAAGGCGTGGCTGTTACCTTGGGAACTTCGACGACACCCGAAACTTCGACGGCAATAATGCTAATACGTCCCGGAGTCACCACAAACATTTCAGTGTGACCGGCTTTTTTGCTGGTGAGCGTCTTGCTTGCTTCATCCCAGACACTCGCAGCAGGATCTCGTACGAAAACGCTCCACTCGGCTGCCTTGACGTCTGTTCCTAGCATTATTTTTTTGGATTCATTTTCCTTGGAAAACTGGATCTTGCCACCAGCCACTGATAGTAGGCCTTCTCCGCGCTCAATCAGCGTCACAAGATCCGAGCTCATTGGACTTGAGTCCGCTGGCGTTGCTGGGCGATCGTATTTTGTTCTCACCATTTGATCGATGATTGCGCGATCATAGTCTCTCTGAGTCGGAGCTGAATCTGAGGTTGCAGTACCTATGGACGCCTGCAGCGGATCATTGCAGACAACCCGAGAATCGGCCACATCCAAGTGACAGTGAAAATACTCGCAATCGCGCACTGTCAATGGCTTGTAGGCTGGAGCAATTGCAACCCAAGTCTCTGCATCAACTGCGTCGGGCAACATCAATGACTCGACAAGCTTTGCACTAGATTCATGGATGTTGGGATCCATGACCCCGCGAATTGATTGGGTAACAGATACGGCTTGATTCAAGTCATCATTAAAAAATTCGAGCGCGATGTCACGTGAGATGACTATCCCGTGGCCTTGGTCAAACAGCACGTTAGCTCTTGTGTTAAGGTCAATTGAAAGCCAATCCAAAGAGCCGGCGCTAGCGCTTGTGCTCACGAAAGCTGCGCACGAACACCCCAGAATTGCTCGCAGCATGAACGCGGCAGCTTTTTCAAGGTTAGACTTTGGAACGCGCTTCATCATTCAGATATTAATCCATGCAAATTTTTGCGAACTAAAAAATTGAAATCTTGCTTATAATGTGTGTCGGCGTATTTCAGAAAAATTTAAGTGGCTTCAAAGAAAAATTTTTTCTTCCTAACTACTTTATTATATCTCGGAAATCCTTGGTGGCGTGAGCTTTGCTGGCGTAATCGAGCTTAGCGATAGCGATTTAAAAATTCAGGGCAAACACCCGCTGTGTTCGCCCTGAATAGATTCATTAAAAACCTTTTTTTTATTTTTTCACAAAATCTCTGAATGAACTGCCCGCTCCCCAGTGCGCTGCACCATCAGGTCTAACGATAGGAAATTTAGGATAGTTTTGCTTTAAGTAAGGAGCTTACCAATTTGCCATCACCTTGATCTTTCAGCTCGGCCATGACGAGCTTCATCAATGCGCCGAAATTTCGATCTGCAGTGGATGAGAGCACCCTTTCGATTGCAGCTTTAGTTTCGGATTCACTGGCTTTTTGGGGGAGATATTCTTCCACAATTTTGATCTCGGCCAGCAGAGCATTGCGAGCATCTCCAGATGGATAATCATCCAGACTTTTTGAGAGCTTTTTCTGGTATGCACCAACCACTTTCAAGACGTCGGCTTCTGGCAGCTCTTCCCGTAGATTAACCTGTGCTTGCTGATTTTTAATCTCGGCCATGACCATGCGCAAGACACTGAGTCTAGCGGCATCTTTGGCCTTCATAGCTGTTTTGATGTCTTCTTGAATCTTGTCTTTCAAACCCACGGTAACCCCCTTTAGACACGTTTCATAGATCGATAAAAATTGCTATTTAATGAATTGTATCCGGCTATTTAAAAATTTGGCGCACGTCACTAGGAGCACTGGCAAGCAGCACTAGTTCAAATAGACTCTTGGACTCCCTTTGTCTACTGGCAAAGCCCAAAGCTAACTCGTATTTCGATAATGTCGCCAAACCGTCTTGCACTGAGGTGGGAGTAACGGCCTCAAATTCCACGCAGTGGACGGTCTTCCCACTACCTACCGCTCGGTAGAATACCACCTCACAGCCCGGGAAATATGCGACGCTGATCTCCTTGCGAATTTCGCCCTGCCAAGCACACCCGAGAGCATTCATGAAGGCGAGAACGCTGGGTCCTTGATCACCTTTCGACTGGTCGATAGGTAGATTGATTTCCGTCCGGACGGCAGTGTCGGTCTCAATGGATTTCACCGTGAGTTGCTGAATCTCATCATCAAACCGGTGGCGGAACACATGATTTCTATCCCCGGCTAAAACGTAGTAGGTATCCCGAACCTTTATATTTGCCATCCTAACAGGGGACATAGCCCTAAGATGACTAAGAAATTCCTCACGATCAAACGTCGCATCAACGACGAATTTATGTTCGATTTCTTTGAATGCTGTGGAACTCACGCACTTTCCTTGCTGAGCCGGTGAGCTTCAAAGCTTAACGGCCAAACGGGCTATATTTCTAAACCGCCTTTGATCATTTACGCGATCTTCTTGGAAAAATCCATTGCGGAAGACGTATAACTCGTTGGAGATGGTGGTCGACTGCGTAAGTTCATATTCAACCTTAAAGCGAGTAAATGACACCCGCTCAGGCACGTACCAGTAGTTCCACGATCCCGAGGTTTTATTATAAACATACTCAGGTAAATATCTGGATTCGCTGTATCCTGCGACTTCCGCACGAAGACTGGGCAAAACCGCCGGTGAGAAGCCGATGGCGGCGCTCTCCTGGTGTATATATCTCATAGCTCGATCTTCGAACGGTTTTTCGACGGTTGGCGAGCCTGTTGCCAATAGTCCTAGCTCACGACTACCATCGGCTTCACTGATATAAAGGGGTTTGGAATACATTCTCGTCCAAATATCTGCGCCGAGCACAATAGATGGCCGACCCACCGAGTAACTTCCTTCAAGCTTCATGTTTGGTGCGACACCCACTGAAATGACTGTGGCATCAATTGCTCTGCGATAGTCTCGGTCATATCGATCCCCGTCAGCAAATTCGGTTGGATCGAGGTCTTCTGCTTTAACTGGAAATAAAGCATTCCCATAGATCATAAGGTTCAAAAGATGACTGCGATATGGATAAACGTCTACAGTGACATCAGGACGCTTTTGAAACACGCGCTGCGACGCTGGAAGTTTAGCAGCACCCACGCCAACACTAACGTCGAGGAATCTATTGTAGAAATTGCCCCCCATGCGCAGTTTGCCGTGAAGCGCGGGGTCAATACGCATCAATTCACCGGTTTCATCGTAGTATTCGTTCGCCGTATGGCGAAAATCAAGGATCCCATAAAATCCTGCCGGCTGCGGCGCATTAGAGACGCGCTTCATATCCCCGGTCGAACTAGAACCCGCTCCAGAGCGGGGCTTTGACGAGTCGCCCAACTCGGCGCTCGGGCCACGAAAGGCGCCCGAAGACAATTGTGCCCAAGCCGGCTCAGCAACAATCAACAGGAGGATCGTCAATCTTAAAACAACAATCATAGGGCCTCTTTGCGTGAATTAAAAAATCCGCTCACAACACAAAGACACTAAAGCACTATTTTAACCGCTGTACGGTGAACAAATTACTACCTTTCGCACTCACCGAGGATAAGGTGATCGATACGAATACGATCTTGTCACCCGGCTTCAACCAACTCTCTTGCACCAGGTGTTTATTGACAAGCGGAAGAACCTGATCGATTTTTGGATCCGTTTTTAAAACGAGCGACCTAACCCCACGTGTTAACGAGAGCTTGCGCGCAACCCTCTCATCAAACGTCACGGCCACGATGGGGACTGGAGCTCGGTAGCTTGCAAGTCTCAGAGCGGTGTTGCCCGCTTTTGTAATACAAACGATGGCTTTGGCGTGAACTCGCTCAGCTGTCAGGTAGGCGTTATATGAGATGGCATCCATTTCGTTATTGATAGATGGCTCAAGTTTAATCCAGTTAAACGCTTCGGCGCCTTGCTTTTCGGTATCCTCAATAATCCGATTCATGACGGCAAGGGCTTGTAACCCGTACGGTCCATGCGCGACTTCCTCCGACAAGACGAGGGCATCACTTCCATCATTGATGGCGTTAGCGATATCGCTTACTTCAGCTCGCGTCGGAGTTGGTCCTCGTCGCATGGATCCAAGCATCTCGCTAGCGGTCAGTACGATCTTGGCGTGCTCATCAGCCTTTTGATTGATTTCTTTAGTGATCATGGGAATTGTGGCAGGATTTGTCGTCAAAGCCATTTCCCGGCGGCTTATGAGTATCCCATCAACCAGGGGTAGGAGATCATCTAGTCGTCGATAAACGTCCAGTGAATCTATACGCAGAATTAGCCAAGGAGCATCCTCGGTCATCTTCGATATGCGCTCCGAAAACTTGGCGATGTCCTCGGACTCAGTGATTCCTGGTAGAACCAGGTACTCTACTTTGAGATCACAAACTTTCTGGAGAAACTTGTCATCTAGACGATCAAGACTGCGTCTTAAGCGGGTCTCCGGAATATGAACATCCATGTTTGGAAAGACCGTACCACCTTGTAGCACTTCCAGCGTCACT